>SKKC01000231.1 GCA_007121695.1 Spirochaetales bacterium
CGACCTCGAGACCGGGAAATGCAAAGGCCGCCTGTAGCGACAGGCACAGGAGAAAACACATACATATGGCCGCCAGGCGAATTTCTTTTCCGGGCATAAGCGTGTACATTCACTATCGGCAGGAATGACACAGAATAAAACAGCCGAAATCCGGAGCAGGCTAAAGCATTTTCCGACTGATCCGGGTGTGTACATCATGAAAAACGCCTCTTCGCAGACTCTGTACGTGGGCAAAGCCAAGAACCTGCGAAACCGGGTGCGCAGTTACTTCTCTGGACGGAAGGACCCGAAAACGACCGTGCTCGTATCGCATGTTCACGACATTGAGCACATTGTATGCCAGAGCGAATATGAGGCGCTGCTTCTCGAAAATTCGCTTATCAAGAAATGGCAGCCCAAGTACAACATTAACCTGAAGGACGGAAAAACCTATCCGGTGATCCGGCTTACACACGAAGCCTACCCGAGAGTCTTCAGGACACGGCGCGTCGTACAGGACGGATCGACCTATTTCGGACCGTACACAAACGTTGGCGCGATCGACACCTACCTCGAGATTATTGAGCGCATGTATCCGCTTCGAAAGTGTCGTGGCGAGGTCAAAGACCGACCTCATCCCTGCCTGTATTACCACATGGGTCGATGCACCGCCGTGTGCGCGGGAAAAACTTCGCAGGACGAATACCTGGCTCACGTCGAGCGCATCCGCGAGCTGCTTTCGGGAGACCAGGACGGCATCATTATGGATCTGACGGAAAAAATGCACGCGGCCGGTCAGAATCTGGAGTTCGAGAGTGCCGCCCAGCTGAGAGATGCCATACAGGCAATCGAAAGCCTGTCGGTCGAGCAACAGGTCATTGATCACGATCCCGATGTGCGGGATTACGTGGGCTTTGCCGGCCGCAGTGAACTGGCTACCTTCGTGGTATTCCAGATGCGCGGTGGACGACTCGTCGGCAGCGACATGTTCAGAACCGAAGTCTTCGGAACCGACGAAGAAGATCTGCTGCAGTTTCTCCTGCAATATTACTCGCAGGTACGCAAGCCACCTGCCCGTCTCTTTCTGCCGCTGATTCTCGACACATCGCAGCTGGAGGCGTATTTCCGCGACGAGCTGGACGCGTCGGTTGTTATCGAGCATCCCCAGGGAGGTCGCGACAGCTCCGTGCTGAACATGGCGCGGGAGAACGCCATTCAGGATCTGGAACGCCGGGTTCGGGAGCGGGGAAACATTCCCGCACTCGAAGAGCTGGCTCGCGTGCTGCACCTGAAGAAGCTGCCGTACCGCATCGAAGGCTTCGACATTGCCCATATCTCGGGCAAACACACCGTAGCATCGCTGGTATCGTTCCTGAACGGTATCCCGGACAAGGGAAAATACCGGTCTTTCAATATCAAAACGCTCGACGGGAAAATCGACGATTTTGAGGCCATGCGCGAAGTAACGGCACGCCGGTACAGCCGTCTGAAAAATGACGGAAAACCAATGCCGGATCTGATACTGATCGATGGTGGACTCGGGCAGGTCAACGCAGTGCAGGAAATACTCGACTCGCTGGACCTCGGCACCGTCGCTGTCGTGGGCCTGGCGAAAGAAGACGAAGAGCTGTATTTCCCGGGGAACCCGACACCGTTCCGACTTCCGAAGGGTTCAGAGCCCCTGCGAGTACTCCAGCACGTTCGGGACGAATCTCACCGTTTTGCCACCGGAAAACGCGCCAGAAAGCAGACCAGGGACCTGACGATGACGCGCCTGGAGTCCGTACCAGGGCTTGGTCCGAAACGGCTGCAACAACTGCTTGCCGCGTTTCGGAATCCTCAGGAGTTGTCGACATATACGGCCGAAGAAATCGCTGAACGAAGCGGCATTCCCGTGTCCGTGGCGCAGGCGCTGCTGAAACAGCTCTGACTATGCCCGCCTGGCCTCGCCGGTATTCACGATTACATCGAAGAGAAAGCGTTCGAGAAGCAGCTGGTGCCACGCCGGTCGCGACGAGCGCAGCTGTTCATCGGTCGCGGCAATACGTTGAATCACGTACTCGAGATCTGTGGTGAGGTACCGTTCCGCCGCATGCTGCATGCTCTTCTGGGCTCGCTTCCCCTTTATGCCAAGTGAATTACAGGCTTCCGTGTGCCCGTAGCGTTGATCCAGAAGGCGGCGGAATGCGAGCAGACGACGCACCTGCCAGAGCATGCCGCCAAGCAACTGAACAGGCTGGGCGGAATCAGACAGAAGAATCGCGTGAAGTATCTCGAGTGACGACTCGAGATTCCGGGTGCCGACCGCGTCGAACAGCGTAAACACGCTCTCTTCGCGACTGTGGTACATGTGCGTTTCTACGTCGTCCGTCGTTATCGTGTGCGCTTCATCCGTGACAAGGCAGACCGCATCGCAGACCCGCTGCAGTTCTTCGGTATTGTTCGCGACGATTTCGAGCATATACTCGACGGCATCGGGCTCAATGGACCTCCCCTGTCGTCGCATGTAGGACATGATCCACCCCGGTTTCTGGTTATCGAACATTTCCCAGAAGATGCGGGTTCCATCCTGACCCACGGCCTGCTGGAGTTTCCGGCTTATCTTGACCTCGTCGCTCTCGAGAACGAGGGTTGCGTCTGCAGCAGGATTCTTGAGGTAGCCAAGCAGATTCTCGATATCGCCCGCGGCCTTGATCTGTTCAGCAGCCTGCAGAATAACAAGTCGATGATCTCCAAACAGCGATCCGGTGCGAAGCCGCTGAATAATGTCGTTTATGTCGGCATCGAAGGCGAAAAACCGTTCCACCTCTCCGCCCTTTTCGACGACTTTTTCCGAGAGTTCGCGGAGGAATCGGTGTTTCTCGCCTATTTCGGGACCTAGCAGGAGATAGACGGGCGTGCGGTGTTTAGGCATAGCTGCGCATGAGATGAACCAGACGGCCGAGTACCCGCACATTCTGCGAATAAATCGGGGGATAGGCTTCGTTTTCCGCCTTCAGCTTGATCCGATGCTTTTCCTTGTAGAACCGCTTGAGCGTAACAGCCTCGTCCACCATTGCGACCACGATCTGCCCGTTCTCAGCGGTTGACTGCTGGGAAAAGACAGCTATATCGCCCGAAAAGATACCGGCTCCTGACATGCTGTCACCGGTCACGTGAAGGGCGAAGTGCGTGTTCCCGCGGAGTTGTGCCGAGGCCACCGTGACGGTACCGTCGTAGTTTTCTTCGCTGAGCAGCGGTACACCGGCGGCGACTGTTCCCAGAACGGGAACCTCGACGACCGAAGGGCCTGCCGGTCCGTCGTCGCCGGGACCACCCGCAACAATCTCGATTGCGCGTGAGCGATTCGAATCACAGGCAATGACCCCTTTGCGCTGCAGGGCGCGGATATGGTCGTGGGCGCCCTTGACGGATATACCCAGAAAATCGCCAACCTCGCGGATGGTTGGCGGATACTGGTGCTCGACAATATACGATTTAATGAAATCGAGAACCTGCTTCTGTCGCGGTGTTAACTGCTTCATCGGTCTACCTGTATGCCAAGTTTTCGTATCTTGCCGTGGAGATTGCTCGGATACAGACCCAGATGCTCTGCTGTTCGGGTAATATTGTAGTCGTGCTCGGACAGCTTCCGATGAATCAATCGACGCTCGAACTCGTCCTTCGCTTCGTTCAGCGTCAGACCTTCGTAATCCGCAAACTCAGCGAAACCCGCAGCTCCAACCGGCTCTCCAAGCAACGAGCGAACAACATCCCCCGATATCTCCACGTCGTCACACATGATGGTAACCCGTTCCACGAGGTTTTTCAATTCTCGAATGTTTCCCGGCCATGGATGCGCCTGAAGCGCCGCGATGGCCTCGTCAGTGAAGCGTCGATCTGCCGCTCCTCGCGTCTCGGCAAAGCGTTCAAGAAAATACTTCGCAAGCTCCGGTATATCCTCGAGCCGTTCGCGAAGCGCCGGCATCTGAACTGGAATGACGTTCAGGCGAAAAAAGAGATCCTCGCGAAAGCGACGTGCGGCGACCTCTTCAGACAGATCCTTGTTGGTGGCCGCTATGATCCGGACATCCACGTGCAGCGAGTCCTCGCTGCCCACCCGCTCGAATCGTAACTCCTGTATGACGCGCAGTACCTTGGCCTGGGCTGCGATGCTCATGTCGGCGATTTCGTCGAGAAAGATAGTACCGGTGTGCGCCATCTCGAACTTGCCGCGTCGTGCGTGCGACGCTCCGGTAAATGCACCCTTCTCGTGCCCGAAGAGCTCGCTCTCGAGGAGCGTGTCGGGTATTGCCGCGCAGTTCACCGCGACGAAGGGGCGGTCGCGTCGGCGGCTGCGAAAATGAATCTCGCGGGCGATCAACTCTTTCCCCGTCCCGTTATCGCCGGTAATAAGGATGCGTGCGTCGCTTCCCGCGCTCTGCTCGACGAGCTCGAGTACGGTGCGCATCGGCCCGCTCGAACCGATGATAGCGTCATAGGGGTGCAGAGACGCTTTCAGCGACTGATTCTCCCTGCGCAGCTGCTCAAGGCGATCCGCGTTCCGCACAATAGTGGTCACCCGGTCCATGCTTAGCGGTTTCTCGAGAAAATCAAACGCGCCACGTTTCACCGCCTTCACTGCAAGGTCAATCGTCGCGTGACCCGTAATAATAATGACCTCGGTTTCCGGATACGTCTCCTTGATATCCGACAGAACGTCAATACCGCCCCGATTCGGCAACCACACGTCGAGCAGAACGACGTCTATGGGCTCGGTCCTGAGCACCTGCATGGCACTTACACCGTCTTCTGCCGTGAAGGTCGTGTACCCTTCGTCCTCGAGAATGTCGGACAGTACTTCGCGAATTCCCGGCTCATCGTCTACTATGAGCACTCTGCTCATGCCGTGCCCCCCGACTTTTGCTCGCTCTCGCCCGAAAAATCCATCGGTAGATCAACAAAAAAGGTCGTACCCTGTCCCGCTTCGCTTTCGAACCAGATCTGACCGTTATGATCGACGATTATGCGCTCCACGATGGCGAGGCCAAGCCCCGTTCCATCCGGTTTCGTCGTGAAATACGGATGAAAGGCCTGCGCCTGCTGGTCTGGCGGAATACCCGGACCGTTGTCGCTGATCTGCAGCCTACAGTAGCGGTTGCGCCCGCGTGTTACAAGGTCAGCTCGAACCATAATGTGGGTCCGTTCGCCACCCGCCTCGATTGCGTTCTTGAACAGATTCGCAAGAGCCTGCTGTATCTGACGCGCGTCGACCTGTATCTGCATGTCTTCGGGAAGCCCCTCGAGATCCACGGAGACCCGCTGCCCCTCGGTGTAGCTTGCGGCAACCTCCGCGACAAGACGACGCACCAGCACCGGTTGCAGATGCGGCGCAGGCAGACGGGAGAAGCTGCGGAACTCGGAAAGCAGGTCGTTCAGGCCGTTGACTTCCCGGATAATGTTGTTCACCGCACGATCGAGCACATCCGGAAAATTCTCTGCTCCGTCACGGAATTTCCGCCGGATGCGTTCGGCCGACAGTCGGATCGGCGTCAGCGGATTCTTGATTTCGTGCGCCATGCGCTGTGCAATCTCCTGCCACGCGGCTACCTTCTGCGTCTGCATCATCTGAACCCTGCTGCGCTCGAGTTCGCGGATCATCTGATTAAAGCTGTCCACAAGAGTTCCAAGATCATCGTTGCTGCGGCTGAGAATCCGGTACGAGAAGTCGCCTTCGGCGACCGATCGCGTTGCTTCTTCAAGATTTGCAAGGGGTCGTATGATTTCATCACTCAGAAGGAAGCTGACGAGTATCGCCAGCAGCAGGAGCGGGACGGAGAAGAGAATATAGAAGAGTATTACAGCGAGCATGAAGGTGCCGCGCAAGGCCTCGATCTGAGAAAACGTCTCGATGCTGCGCGCGAGTTGCTCGGTTACGGCATCGAAGTTCTCCGGTAGCGCGACGGTCATGACCGCGAACACCTCTTCACCCGACCCTGGACGTCCCGCGT
This sequence comes from Spirochaetales bacterium, assembly GCA_007121695.1. Classification (GTDB taxonomy): domain Bacteria; phylum Spirochaetota; class Spirochaetia; order DSM-27196; family SKKC01; genus SKKC01. The sequence goes on from SKKC01000231.1 coordinate 5,970, forward strand.
GCCTCGTCTGAACGCGCAGAAAACTGCGCCCGGCAGCAGAATCGCGGCTGACCGATCTCGTTGGCACCCGTGAGGCCTGCGCGGGATTCAGTGAATGGGTATCGGGACCTGCAAAAAAATCGGTGGTCATTGCCGGGGTAAACACCTGCAGGCTTTCAACAACCGGATTCAGCTGTTGTATGTCGCTCCAGACCCGGCGGGGATTCACCGCTATGTCAGCGGCGATCTCACGAAACAGGGCGCTCGTGGCAAAGTCTTCGAGGCGGTCGACCTTGTCGATGTACGCGGCGATGGCAAGATCCTGGCCACCTCGCAGTGCCTCGCCGGTCGAGTCGTTGTACCAGATATCAAGCGTGTTGCGCGTGAAGTTAACGGCCAGGATGCCCTGCGGAAGCGCGCTCAGAACAACGATACCCAGAAAAAACCAGAGCAGGCGAGCGCGAAACTCCGACCCCGGTTTTCGAAGCGCACGGTCGCGCACCAGACGTGCGAGATTTACCAAAACCAGAAAGCCGAGAAGCACCGGAAAGCCAACCGTCAGGACAAGGGGCAGCCCTCCAAAACTGCCTGCCCCTTCAGCGATGCCCGATACGATCTGATCGGC
>SKKC01000175.1 GCA_007121695.1 Spirochaetales bacterium
AGCACACGGTTGGCCACGAACGTTGTCAGCCAGGTCTGGACCTGAGGCGTCAATGCAAGACCCGACGCAAGAGCCAGCATCAGAAAGAATACAGATGTGATCAACGCAGCACGGCGAAGGCGGGGTCGAGGCATGTCCTGTATAAGGTATCCCCCTCACACTGTCAGGACAAATTTACTCTTCGATACGCGTCTGCAGGGTCGTGCAGGGCGCCCTACAGCAGCCCCCGTTTTCGCATCATGGCGTCCGGTTTCGCGTCGTGGCCGCGGAACTCACGGTATGCCTCTGCCGGGTCGACCGAGTCGCCGGCCGAGAGCACGTGCGTCCGGAACTTTGCCGCAATCTCCGCGTTGAAGGGGTTTCCGGTTTCCGTGAACGCTTCGAACGCATCGGCCTCGAGCACTTCCGCCCACATATAGACGTAGTACCCGGCAGCGTACCCGTCGCCCGAGAACAGATGCAGGAAGTGGGGGAGGCGATGCCGCATGCCGACCACCGCGGGAACGCCGAGTTCTTCGCAGGCTCTCGCTTCAAACGAGGCAATATCGAGTTCGCCAGGATCAGCGATCTGATGCAGTTTCATGTCGATGAGCGCACAGGATGTGTACGAGGTCGTCATGTAGCCCTGGTTGAAGGTGCTGTTGGCGCGAATGCGTTCTATCAGCTCGTCGGGAATGGCCTCTCCGGTCGTGGCGTGTATCGCGTGTGTGCGGAGCGTTTCGGGTTCGAGCGCCCAGTTCTCGTGTATCTGCGACGGCAGTTCCACGAAGTCGCGAAGCACGTTGGTGCCAGCAAGGGTCTCGTAGGTAACGTTCGACAGCAGCCCGTGCAGCGCGTGTCCAAACTCGTGAAAGAGCGTACGGACGTTGTCAAAACTCAGCAGTGTCGGTTTTCCTGCGGGCGCTTTCGCGAAGTTGTTGTTGTTCACGACTATGGGGTAGCCGTAGCCGTCGGGGCGGTTGCCGGACTGTGTGCGGTACACGCTCATCCATGCGCCACCTCGCTTGCTTGGGCGCGCGAAGTTATCGCTGAGAAAAAGCCCGACCAGCGTTCCCGTTGAGGCATCCTTTACCTCAAAGGCCCGCACGTCCGGATGGTACAGCGGCAGACCGTGCACTTCCTCGAACTGTATACCGTACAGCCTGTTGGCGCAGTCGAACATTGCCGCCAGCATTCGCTCGAGCTGGAAGTAGGGTTTCAGCTCCGCGTCGTCGAGCTGGTATGTGCGGGTGCGGACGCGGTCGGTCCAGAATTCCCAGTCCCAGGGCTCGAGCGGAAGATCGCCTCCCGAGGCCGTCGCTTCTGCTTCGAGAAGCTTCTGTTCTTCGGCAACGCGCTGCTTCGCACGTTCCCATACCTGCTCGAGCAGCTGCATAACGGACGCCGGAGTCTTCGCCATGCGGTCTTCGAGTGCAAAGGTCGCGAAACTGTCTGCGCCCAGGAGCGCTGCGAGTTCGGCCCGCAGGGCAACGATGCGGGATGCCATGGGCTTCGTGTCGCGCTCGGAGTTCGCTTCGCCGCGTGCCTTGAAGGCGCGCCACACCCGTTCGCGCAGATCGCGTCGGGTGGAATAGGTCAGGAACGGATCGACCACCGAGGGTGAGAGGCTGATCATGTAGCCGTCGGCGTCTCGCGATCGCGCGACTTCGTCGGCCGCCTCCCGCACGAAATCGGGAAGCCCGGCAAGATCGTCTTCTGATTCAAGGCGCAGACCCCATTCGGCTTCATCTGCCAGGACTGCCTGCGAAAACGACGTGTACAGCGACGCAAGTTCTTCGGTAATGGCTGCGAACCGGTCCCGTTTTTCACCGGTCAGTTCGGCGCCGGAGCGTACGAACTGGAGGTAGACCCGCTCCACGAGTCTGAGCTGCTCGTCCGAGAGCCCGAGGTCGGCACGCGACTCGTGAACATGGCGCACCCGGGTAAACAGGCCCTCGTGCATGTACATTGCGTTCTCGTGCGCCGCGAGCTGCGGGGCGAGGGCGCGCTCGACGGCCTGCAGTTCAGGATTCGTCTCGGATGAACACAGATTAAAGAACATGCGTGCCACGCGTCCGAGCAGATCGCCGCTCCGGTCAAACGCCGCGAGCGTATTCTCGAAATCTGCCGGATCGGGGTTCGCAGCAATGCGATCAATTTCAGCGAGATGATCTACCATGGCTTTTTTCATGGCGTCTTCGAAGTGTGAGGCTTTCGTGTCCGCGAACGGGGGGAGCCCGTGTGGACTTTCCCAGGGTTTCAGTAAGGGATTGTTGTTCATGCCGTCCATAGTACAGGCATCCGGTTTCGGAAAACAATCGATAAACAAGTCCGGATTTATCTGTTATGCTACGGCGTTATGAAACAGTCAATTATCTACACCAGAACAGATGAGGCTCCGGCCCTCGCGACCTATTCGTTTCTGCCCGTCATTCAGCGCTTTGTGCATCCCGTCGGTATTCGGGTAGAAACGCGGGATATATCACTCGCGGGTCGTATTCTCGCCCAGTTTCCCGAACTGCTTACGGAGGAGCAGCGGATCAGCGACGATCTGACCGAACTTGGCGCGCTCGTCAAGCAACCCGATGCAAATATCATAAAACTGCCAAACATCAGCGCGTCGCTCCCGCAGTTGCGGGCGGCGATCGCCGAACTTCAGGAGCAGGGCTACCCGGTGCCCGACTATCCGGATGCGCCTTCATCGGACGCCGAGCGCGATATTCGCGAGCGCTATGACAGGGTCAAGGGCAGCGCGGTAAATCCCGTGCTCCGGGAGGGGAACTCCGACCGCCGGGCGCCGAACGCCGTCAAGGAGTTCGCGCGCATGTTCCCGCACTCCATGGAGCCCTGGCAGCCCGACTCGAAGTCTCACGTGGCAAGCATGACCTGCGGCGACTATTTCGAAACCGAGACGTCGGTAACGATGAATGCGGCAACGCGGGTGTCGATACGTCTGGTCGCAGAAGACGGTACGACGACGACGCTCAAGGACGGTCTTTCGCTGCAGGAAGGTGAAATCGTGGACGCGGCGGTACTCAGCAGGCGCGATCTTCGCGCCTGCATTGCGCAGGAAATCGCAGATGCGAAGGCGCAGGACATCCTGTTTTCCGTCCACCTGAAGGCCACCATGATGAAAATATCGGATCCCATCATCTTTGGGCATGTCGTATCGGTCTTCTTTGCCGATGTGTTCGAGAAACACGCCGAGGCGTTCAGCAGGCTTGGAATACACCCGAACAACGGTCTTGGCGACCTGTATGCACGGATCGAGCAGCTTCCGCTCGAGGAGCAGCAGGCGATACGCGACGATATTGACGCGTGCTTTGCCAAAGGGCCTGCCGTATCAATGGTCGACTCCGACCGGGGAATCACGAACTTTCACGTGCCGAGTGATTTTATTATCGACGCGACAATGCCTGCTGCCATTCGAAACGGCGGGAAAAGCTGGGCGCCCGACGGGTCCGCCCGCGACACGAAATATCTTATTCCCGACCGGTCCTACGCGCGGGTGTATCAGGTCGTTATGGACGACTGCCGGAAACACGGTGCGTTCGACCCCGCGACTATGGGAAGTGTCTCCAATGTAGGACTCATGGCACAGAAAGCAGAAGAGTACGGGTCGCACGACAAGACCTTCGAGGTGCCGGCGACGGGAGTGGTCGAAGTCCTGGACGAATCGGGTGAGCGTATTCTGTCGCGTCCCGTCGAAACAGGGGATATTTTTCGCATGTGCCAGGTCAAAGATGCGCCTGTTCGCGACTGGGTGCGCCTTGCGGTCTCTCGCGCCCGGGCAACCGGTGCGCCAGCGGTCTTCTGGCTCGACTCCAACCGTGCGCACGACGCGGAGTTAATTCGCAAGGTAGAACAGTATCTGCCGGAGCATGATACCGAAGGCCTCGAGATTCTCGTCATGCCGCCGGCCGAAGCCACACAGTTTTCTGTTGACCGTCTCCGGCAGGGGCTCGATACGGTATCCGTAACCGGGAACGTGCTTCGCGATTATCTGACCGACCTCTTTCCGATTCTCGAAGTGGGGACCAGCGCGAAGATGCTGTCGATTGTGCCGCTTATGAACGGGGGTGGTCTTTTCGAGACCGGTGCCGGTGGCTCGGCTCCGAAACACGTGCAGCAGATGGTCAAAGAGGGCCATTTGCGCTGGGATTCGCTTGGCGAGTTCCTGGCGCTTGCCGTTTCGCTCGAGCACCTTGCAAAGACCTTCGACAACACGGGGGCGGCCATGCTCGCCGCTGCGCTCGATACCGCGACGGCCGAGCTCCTGAAGAATGGAAAGTCACCGAAGCGGAAGGCTGGAGAGCTCGACAACCGTGGCAGTCACTTCTATCTCGCTCTGTACTGGAGTGTCGCGTTGTCGCAGCAGGCAGGAGACAAGGCGCTGAAACAGGCCTTTGCAGAGCTTGCAGCGAAGCTCTCGGCGGCCGAAGACACCATATGCGCGGAACTGAACGCGGCTCAGGGAAAGCCTGTTGATCTCGGGGGGTACTACCACCCGGACGATGCGAAAGCAACTGCAGCCATGCGACCGAGCGCAACCTTCAACGCCATTATCGATAATTTGTAACAGCATCAAAATATATTGTGATGCAGGACGTCAATTAAAGGTCTTGCGTCACAATATAAAAATTACATTCACAATATAAATTCACGTATACGATGACTTTTATCGTTTAGTCACAAATCTTATCGGGCGTGGGTGTTTTCGCGGTTTACTTCGAAATGAACTTGTCGGAGTATTGGGACCGTGAGTAGCGAACCTTTTATTGCAAACAACAACACCGGAGCAGCGCATGGATGCTAGCTTTCTCGCGCCCGTGCTTTTCATGGTCGCGCTCGGCGGTGTGCTTGCGACCGTTATCGCCGTAGCGGTTCGTCGACTGTACGTGTACGAGGATCCCCGTATCGAAGAAGTCGAGGAAATGCTCCCCTCCGTGAACTGTGGAGCATGCGGATACGCGGGGTGCCGGGCGTTTGCCGAAGCGGTCGTGAAGGGCGACGCCCCTCCGTCCAAATGTACGGTAAACACGACAGAAGCGAACCAGGGCATTGCAGAGCACCTCGGCATCGACGCCGGTACGCAGGAAAAAATTGTTGCTCGCCTCGCCTGCGCAGGCGGTAAACACGTCGCGAAGATGCGCGCGCGCTACGAAGGCATGAGTTCCTGCGCGGCTGCGGTGGTTTCCGGTGGCGGAGGCAAGGCCTGCGCCTGGGGCTGTCTTGGTCTCGGCGACTGCGAAGTATCCTGTACCTTCGATGCGATACACATGAGCGATGTCGGGCTGCCCGTCGTCGACGTAGACAAGTGCACGGCGTGCAACGATTGTGTCGTCGCGTGCCCGCTTGACCTGTTCAGCCTGCACCCGGTCAGCCACAAACTCTGGGTTGCATGCAAGAACCTCGAAGAAGGCGACAAGGCGCTCGATGTGTGCGAAGTCGCCTGCAACGCCTGCGAGCGCTGCGCGGTGGATGCCCCGGGTGGGCTGATCCGCATGCAGAACAACCTTCCCGTGGTGGACTACTCCAGGAACGAACTCGCAACCCCCATGCCGACCGAACGGTGCCCGACGGGCGCCATCGTCTGGCTTGAGAAAGACAAGATAATCAAAGGCGCTGCCGCCAAGAAAATAGTACGAAAAAGCGCACTACCCATTCAGGGCGAGTGAGCACGCAGAATAAGGATAAAGGAATGAGCAAGAAGAAAGACGTAACGGTTAAGTATCCCGGTCTTCCCGAGGCAGTCGACGGCAATACCGCCGTCATTATGTGTGAGCGTGAATCAAGCGATGCAGCTGGCGCCTACCCCATTACCCCGTCGACGCAGATGGGCGAATACTGGGCCGAGGCAACTGCCGCGGGTCACATCAACGTATCGGGTCGCCCGCTGATCTTTGTCGAGCCAGAAGGCGAACACGCAGCAGCAGCGGTCACTGCCGGTATGTCCATGAGCGGTCTGCGGGCGAGCAACTTCTCGTCCGGCCAGGGTATTGCGTACATGCATGAGTCCCTCTACCCCGCCGTCGGAAAGCGTCTTCCCTATATTCTGAACGTCGGGTGCCGGGCAATTACCAAATCGACCCTGAACGTCCATGCCGGTCATGATGACTACCACCTTATGGATGACACTGGCTTTTTCCAGGTCATGGCGAAGGACGCTCAGGGAGCGGCAGACCTCAATATTATCTCGAGGAAAATCGCCGAACTCTCCCTGACCCCGGGTGCCGTTGGCCAGGACGGGTTCCTGACGACGCACCTGATCGAGACGCTGCGTATTCCCGAGCGTGAACTCATCGCAGAGTTTCTCGGTAAGCCTGAAGACATGATTGAGTGCCCGACTCCCGGGCAGCGCATCGCCTACGGCGAGAAGCGCCGACGCGTACCAATTCTCTGGGACGTGGACAACGCGGTTCTCGCGGGTGGCGTGCAGAACCAGGATGCGTACATGCAGTCTGTCGCCGCGCAACGTCCGTACTTCTTCGATCACATCAAGGATCTGACCGAACAGTGCATGGCCGAGTACGCAGAGCTGACCGGGCGCCGATACGAGCGGGTCATGACCTACCGCT
>SKKC01000162.1 GCA_007121695.1 Spirochaetales bacterium
GATTTACAGTCTGCTCCCTTTGGCCGCTCGGGCATCGCCCCTTCATATTGATACCTACTTGCTGTGCGCCGAAAACCCCGACACACATTCATTTTCGACCGCAGGTCGAATCGGACAGACGGTAGCACCACGGACGCGCGCCTGTCAATAAGCCACCTGCCGGATTCGAACCGGCGACCCCGAGATTACAAGTCACGTGCTCTGGCCAGCTGAGCTAAGGTGGCATTTCTGTCAGAAACGGCCCTGACACTATAAAATCGAGCCCCGAAAGTCAATTCCCTGAGTGAACGTGTCCAGCCTCTGTCAGGATGACCGGGCCGGACTCGCTCACGTATACGGTGTGTTCGAACTGCGCGGCATCCTGCCCGTCGACGGTAAGCAGTGCGTGGCCATCCGGTCCGGGACGCACGGCTCCGGATCCGGCCACGACGACCGGCTCCACCGTAATAATGTTTCCGGGCTTCAGGAGCAGCCCCTCCGGCATACCCTCGTAGCGGTAATGCGGCGACTCGTGGAGCGACCTCCCGACGCCATGACCACCACACACTGACACGACACGGACTCCCCGTCGACGCGCCTCCGCCTGTACCGCATCGCCAAGCTCCGTGATATCGCAGCCCGCTCGAACTGCCCGGATGCCTGCGTAGGAACACGCGTATGCCGCCTGTATCAGAGACGCGCGCGCGCGGGAAACACGCCCTACAGGCACCGTCACCGCCGCATCAGCGTGCCATCCGTTCCGGACCACGCCGAGATCCAGACTTACGATGGACCCGTCGAGCAGTGGTTCCGGCCCCGGCACCCCGTGCGCAGCAACCGCGTTCGGGCTGACTGCCAGCGCTGCAGGGAACTCACCGTAGCCCTTCACCGCGCTTTCGAGTCCGTGCTCGCGAAGCAGATGCAGCGCGTACGCATTCAGGTCGTCGCCCGTGACTCCGGGTCGAACAGCCCGAACGAGCTCGTGAAGCACGCGCACCAGACGCCCCGACACGGCGCGTACGGCAAAGAGATCCCGTTGCGTGTATCGTGTTCCCACCACTCCCGCAGGCTTGCGTACCATGGCTTATATTCCGCCGAAGACCGACTCCAGGAATGTCACGCCGTACAGGACACCCAGCAGGAGAACGATGGAGGCCAGCGCGTAGATTACGCGCGGAAGGACAAGGATTCGACGTCTGACCATCCAGACGATCATGACGAGCAGGTAGTATGCGGTTACAAAAACACTCAGGAGGCTTGATACGCGCAGAACCCACAAGAGCATGAACAGGCTCTGATCGAGAAAGTCCTGAAAATTGCCAATCCCGTACAGAACGGCGACTGAAAGTGAAAACGTCACGAAGAACAGGCTCGTACTCTCCAGGGCGCGCATGAGGCGAAATGATACGCGATCAAGAAGAGGTGCGCTGACGTGCGGGTCGGGTCTGTTCGTCGGTTGTTCAACTGGAGTCATACGCGTTCAGGCAACGAGTATATCACGTTGCCCATACCCTTGCACCTCGGGAGTGCTCGTCCTACAATCGTTGCTACGGAGTCGGACGACGCTTATGAAGAAATTTTTGGTCAGTCTTGTATTGCTGCTGATAGCCGGTGGAGTGGTGTTTTATTTCGGATGGATTCAGTTTCTCGTACCGGACTCCGGACACGCGGTGGTCTTTTCCCGTACCTCAGGGTGGGAACCCGACGTCATCGAGCCCGGTACCTTTCAGTGGCGGTGGGAACGGCTTCTGCCGACCAATATGAGCCTGTATATTTTCGAGCTGGAGTCGGAGGCTGTCAGTCTGAACGTCCAGGGAAACCTGCCCTCGGCCGAGGTGTATCGCACGATACTCGAAGACAGGCCGGACTTTTCGTTCGAAATTCGCGGATCGGTGCGCTTCAGGCTGCGAGCCGAAGAACTTCCCGTACTGAGCCAGGACGAGGGACTGCGACCGGATACGCTGCCCGCCTTTCAGTCCGAACTGTCCGACCGTATCTCCGCCGAAGCGCAGGGGTTTATCACGCAGCAGATCGTATCGGGCGAACCAGTGATTCCCCCGGGACTGCTCGCCGATGCGCTTTCAGCGCATCTGAGCGAACGCTTTCCCCGCGTAGACATAATGGCGGTCACGGTGAATTCGGTTCAGGTGCCCGACTTCGAGCTGTTTACACAGGCACGATCGCTGTTTCTGTCGGCCGCCGAGGCAGACCGCGACGCGGTCGTGGCGGGCGCGAGTGCGCGGGCCATACGCCGGGACAGGAGCGAGCAGATGCAACAGGCACTACGATCGTACGGAGAACTTCTGACGGAGTTTCCGGTCCTTCTTGAGTACTTCGAGCTTGGTATGGATCCCCTGCGAATACAGGAACTCGTACCCGATCTGCTCATGGAAGACTGAGGGGAACGCCAGAACGATCAATACCCCTCGTCGAGCGCGATCGCCTCGTTCAGCAGACCTCGAAGCATACGCAGACGCTCCGTTTCCACGTTAATCATATCTTCGAGGCTCAGCGGTCGCGGATTCCAGGGGTCAAAGTTGCGGTATCTGTCTTCCAGATTCGTCGATTTGAGGTTTCCTACTTCCCGCAGGACCGTCTCTATGACGTCTATATGTTCGATCGCGGCGTGAAGCAGCAGCCTGACTTCCCTGTGTTTCTGCGCCTGAAACGTTCGAAACGCCTTCTGCTGACTGATGTCTTTTTCGAGCAGCTGTCGTGTTCGATACAGATACTGTCCGTCCGGACGTTCGGGACTGAAACCGACGTCGAACTCGTTCAGTTTTTCTCCAACGTCCTGCAGCGCTGCCGCATGAAGAATCAGCTTGCCCTGATCGTCCCTTCGTCGGGCAGGCAGAATCTTCGAGACAATTCGTACTTCCTCCTGCAGTCGCTGCTGAAAATGTCCGTTCAGGTAGGACAGCAGGCACTGCATGGCCATCTGATACTGAAAGGCGGGAAGCCCTACTTTCAGCTCTTTCGGGTTTGACCATGCACCGTAATACTTGAGATCCATGAGTGTCCCGTTGAACAGCTCGTTAATTACGTAGCCGATCACGCCCATGCGTACATCGCCAAAACGCCTGTCGAGATCGGCAAGTATGATTTTTCGCAAATGCGCGGAATAGAACGGCAGGAGCCGGAGATTCGGAACGTACGCCTGCAGTCGAAAGAACGGGTCCTGATTGTACACGCGGATTATGTCTGCGAGCGGCAGAATATCTGCTACCGACCGTGCGGCAGACATGAGTGTTCGAATCGATCGCTGCACGGTTGCCACGTCGGAACCGGGCATCAGATCGCTCGTCTGCTCCGGATTCGCATGAGAACTGAACATGTACTCAATGATTTCGTTGTGTACCTCGGTATCGACGGGGAGTTTTCGCACGAGGTAAAATGCGTAGAACAGCTCCTGCAGCTCGCCAATAATGCTGCCAACCCGGACGCGTCGGAGCGCACCGGTGATCTGTCCGTGTGAATCCATGCCGTACTGTTCGCAGAGGTTCTGGAAATCCATCGAAACGAGCGGATACAGATAGTACAGCGGGCGAAGACCAGGTTCGAGCGCGTTCAGTTCCTGTTCGTTCACGTCCCTGATATGCGCATCAAAGCGCTCGATCACTATGTCGCGTATCCGCGCCTTGCTCTGCTCCTTGAGGTAGAGCTCCTGCATCTCGCGCTGACTCATGAACTCCGAAAGACCAGCGCGCAGATTGCTTGCCTTGCTCACCATCAGATAATGAACTGCAGAGGTAATCATGGTATCCGACTCCCAGAGTCGGTTGAAAAAGGGCCGCACCGCCTGCACCGCCCGAATCACCGGTGCGAGAACTTCCCCACTCTTTCCGGGCAGGGTCTCCCCGTCGTACTCGGCGAGTGTCTCGTGCGAACGAACGATCCGTTCCTTGCACATCTGCAGGCGATACGGCTCGTACCCGGTTATCGAATCCTTGCCCGCTTTCAGCCGGAACACGCGGTATTTTGCCCGCTCCCGTGCGTTCATGGTCTCAAGCGCCTGCTCGACGAGCTGCCGCCGCTGCGACGCGTCGAACGTGGCCTGAAACAGATGCTGGTCCTGTGCCGAGTCGAGACTCAGACTTTCACGAATGGTGCGCTTGAGCGACTTCTCCTCGTCCACCGTGAGCGCAAGCCCCGTCTCCCGTCCGGTAATGGGCATATGTAACCTCTACCACGAAATTATTACTCAGCCGTCTTGATACGGATAGACTATCAAGAGACGCCCGGTGTGAACAGTTACAGAAATACGATCTGCAACCGCCTTGTTGCTGACCCCGACGGTCGACCGTGACCAGGAAAGGTCATGAAGCGGCCATTTCAACCCCGTGCTTTCGATGTGCCACGGCCCTTCCCCCACCGGAAAGACGGAAACCGTACGGCCCTGACGAACCGGGTGCGTATGCGTGTTCGATTCGACACAGTATGTTTCGGCTCTGTCGTTAATCCAGACATCCGGGTGCACCGATCGTTCGAACATGGCGAGAATCGCGAGCTCGTGGTCCATTCTTCCGTCGCAGCCACCGCCGACCAGCACGGTCGGCGAAAAACCCCTGTCTGTCACGAGTGCGAACAGCAGTTCGGTATCGGTATGGTCCTTGTCCGTGTCGAATGAGAGCACCTCGAGCCCTTCCGTGTTCGTTGCAGCATCCGCGTCGTGTATGCTGTCCATATCTCCGACAAGTACCTGCGGCATGAAGCCTGAAGCCACCGCGCTGTCGTAGCCCGAGTCGGCCGCCGCAATAAACGAATCCGGGCCTGCGAATCGTTCCACCATATACGACGGAGCCCTGCCGCCACCAATAAAGAGAATCGCGTTTTTCACCCCTGCATGGTGTCGCGAACGCGCTCAAGAAGCAATCGCAAACATCCGAAACTTTTAAGAGACCGACTGTGACGATGGAAGGCCGGCCCAACCGGTGTCGCCCTTTGTCCCAAACACCGTCGCAACCACCGGTCAACCGCAGCGTAGCTGCGGGTAACACACTGTGGGTTCATTCGGTTGGATGGACCCCCGGACATGGATGTTCGGCTGAAGAGAAGTTCAGTCAAGGAGGATTGAATGATCATCAATCACAACACCAGCGCAATGTTTGGTCACCGCCAGCTCAAATACAATGATATGGCACAGACTACGAACATTGAACGGCTGTCATCTGGCATGCGCATAAACCGCGCAGGCGACGATGCATCGGGACTTGCTGTCAGTGAGAAAATGCGTTCGCAGATTCGTGGCCTGCAGAGGGCCGAAATGAATGCTGCAGACGGTATTTCGCTCATACAGACAACCGAAGGCTACTTGCAGACCACGCAGGATATCCTGCAGCGTCTCAGGGAGCTCGCGGTGCAGGCTTCGAACGGCATCTACACCAACGAAGACCGAATGCAGATTCAGGTCGAGGTGAGCCAGTTGGTCAACGAGATCAACCGCGTAGCCAGCCATGCACAGTTCAACGGCCTTACGCTGATGACCGGTCGGTTTGCCGCTGAAACCGGGGAAAATGATGTCACTGCAAGCATGTGGTTCCACATCGGAGCAAACATGGACCAGCGCGTACGGGTACACAGCGGAACGATGACGGCCCAGGGCCTTGGACTGCAGGGACTGAATGGACCTCCGCATTCGGCCACGTTCATTACACTGTCGAGTCCCGACAGTGCAAATGCAGCGATTGGTACGATAGACGACGCGCTTCGCGAAGTCAGCAAACAGCGAGCAGACCTGGGTGCGTACCAGAACCGTCTGGACTTCACCCGACAGGGTCTCGACGTCGGAGCAGAGAATCTTGCTGCCTCCGAAAGCCGAATTCGCGACACCGACATGGCGGCAGAAATGGTCGACTTCGTCAAGAATCAGATTCTTGTCCAGGCGTCCACTGCAATGCTTGCTCAGGCAAACGTTGCGCCGCAGAACGTACTCGGCCTTCTCCAGTAATGGAGATCGCCGGGAACGCGACCTCCGGCCGGAAGTCGATTCCCGATTGCACCCCCTATCTTTGGGGGTGCTTTTTTTTTATGCTTGCGCCATGATTTCGCGCCCTGAGATGTCCGACCTTCCACCCTTTCTTGTCCGTTTCGCGGATATTTTCCACCGCGGACAGTTCCGGTGCCTGCTCGTGGGAGGAAGCCTCCGCGACGCGGCGCTCGGGCGCGACGTGCAGGATTTTGACATAGCCACTGATGCTCACCCGCGGCAGGTACAGAAGCTGTTTCGCCGGACCATACCAACCGGCCTGCAGCACGGAACGGTAACCGTGCTCTTTGACGGACACACCCTCGAAGTAACCACCTTCCGATCCGAGTCCGGGTACAGCGATGGGCGTCGACCGGATACCGTTGAGTTTGGCACCTCAATTACCGAGGATCTCTCGCGCCGGGATTTCACAATCAACGCCATGGCGCTCGATCTGCAGACCGGAAACTTCGTTGACCCCTTCAATGGCATGCAGGATCTTCGCGAGCGGACGCTGCGTACCGTTGGCATCCCTGCCGACCGTTTCCGGGAAGACGGACTGCGACTGCTGCGTGCGGTGCGCTTTTCGACCAC
>SKKC01000158.1 GCA_007121695.1 Spirochaetales bacterium
GTGAGATCCGCTCTCGCACGACACGTGCAAAGGCGTCGGCGTCGAGTATCGCAGTGCCACCGCCAGTGAAATCGTCCCAGGCAGCACGTGCATCCGCCAGAAGGGTCTGCAGCGTTTCTCCGGACGGAGCGTGCAACCGCTCAAGAAGCTGACGCTGCTCGGAGTCTCGCTCATGAAGTTCCTGATCTATCACCCGGATGGCGTCCGCAATCGCATCCTGTTCCTCCCAGAGAAGGTCAAGACGCTCAGCATACTCGTCGAGCATCCCCGAACGCAGTTGCACGGTTCGAACTGCCTCTTCATAGGCGGCTGCTGTTTCGCGCTGCACCAGTGTCGTGGTCTCGGCCGTGTCGCGATCTGCAGACGCATCGTCTGCATACGCACGCACATGTTCCCAGACGTCCAGTTCACGCTCCGCCTGTGCGAGCATAAACGCTGCGCCTTCGATCTCACGACTGTGCGAACCGTAGACTCTCCCGCCCGCGTACGCGGACACGAGCGCCTCAATGGCTTCCGCAGCGTCGGCAGCCAGCAGCGCCTGCCTCTGCGCCTCGCGTTCCCAGTAGTCGTGTTCCGCGACAGATTCGGGAATGTCGAGCGAGCGCCAGATATCCGCCGCGGCTCGTGCGGTGCGTTCAGCGTTCCGTGAGGTCTGGTACAGATCGTATACAGCCGCCAGACGGGATTCGACTACCCCGCGCCGTGCCTGTACTGCACGCTGTTCTGCTTCGAACTGCGCAATCTGCTGGCGCTCGAGCTCCGCATGCTGCTGCTCGAACCAGGCTTCCTCGTCTGCGCGCGCCGCGTTGAAATCCAGCTGCCAGGCATGCTGCTCCCGGGACAGATCTGCGAAGCTCTGCTGCCACCGATCTGCATCCTGCTCGAACGCGCTTCGCATATCCCGTTCCCACTGCACTCGAGCCGCTGCAAGTGCGGTTTCCGCCTCCTGCCAGTACTGCTGAGCGAGACGGAGGGATTCGCCGAAGGACGCGTGGTCCAGGCGGTCCGTCGGAAGAGCCACAGGTGCTTCGTCGGACAAAAACGGATCGTCGGGTGCTGTCCACAGCCAGGGTTCAAGAAGATAGCCCGCCCGTTCGAGCGGTGAGGCGTCCTCGGTCTGTCGCCGAAGACTCGCGGAGTCGTAGACATCGCGCGAGCGCATGCGATGCGACTCCAGCAGAAGCATGTTCGCGAGGTCGGGGCGTTCCTGCATCGCCTCGCGCCAGACCTCATGACGGTCAACGGGATCGGCCAGCCGGGCGCGCTGTACGGCATCGAAGACGTACCCGACTTGTGCCGGCGCAGCTACTGCGACCACAGACGCCATGACGACTACGAAGGCGGACACTCGAAATACTCTGTGCATTGTATCTCCTCCGTCTGTATGTACCGGGATGATCCGAACTTTGCTTGTGTCCCGTTTTGATTTTTTCAATCAACCCGCAACCAGGAGGTGTACATAGGTGCGGAGGAACCAATGCGAACAGCGGCATGTACAGGACTTCTTGCGCTCGTGGGCGCTCTCGCGCTCTATTCGGTGGAGACGACCGACACGGTTCTGCTGTACTCGCTCGACGACGCAGTACGGCGAGCACTCGCCCACGACATGAATCTGTCGCATCTGCAGACCGAAGCGGCGCTTGCCCGCGACCGGGCCGACAGACTCGCGCGGATTCGACGACCAGTGCTGCAGATTGCGCTTGCAAACCGGCAACACAGGATTCCATCGAGAATCGATCTTCACATCGTGGAGCTGACTACCTCGCTCGCAGCAGTGCTGTACGATGGCGGCATGCGTCGTCGAGCGCAGCAGGGTGCCGAGGCGGAACGCTCGATTCTCGTGGTACAACGCACGGTGCGCGAAGCGCAGATACGAGGTATGGCGAGCGAGCTGACAGCCGCGTACGCGCTCGCATCCGAGGCTGCGGCTATCGCCCTGCAGCACGCCGCACGCGCCCGGCGTGAAGTCGACAGCCGTGCGCTCGACCACGCCGCTGGAGCCTTGACCGCACGCGACCTGTCGCTGGTGCGACTGTCCGCCGAACGCGCGGAGATAGAAGCACGTCGACGGGAGGGAGTCCGGGAAGACGCACGCGCCGAGCTTGCGGCGCTTCTTGGACTGTCCGAAGGCGAGCGCCTGATTCTTCGTTTCACCATCGACCTGCCCTCTGAACCAGTCCCGATATACACCGACACGCAGGCTCTTATTGCCCGCGCGCTGGAGGTTGACCCGGGCCTGCAGGCCCTGCGCCTGCGGCGAGACATCGCGGCAAGCGCGCTCGGAGCATCGTCGTTCGTGCCAGTCGTGCAGGGATCTGCTGCCCTGTCCATGCAGGGGGCTCCTCTTCCGCTCGCCTCGCCGGAGCTGCAGTTCGGTGTGTCGCTGTCGTGGCCTTCGATCCGTAGCGGAACCCTGTCGGCTGGGGGTAGTGTCGCCCTCGATGACGCGCGCAACGCGTCCCGACAGATCGGGATCACCATTGGCGAGTCGACACGATTCGAGTCTCGCGTGGAAGCGCGCAGACACGTCATGGCTGCCGAATCGGCGGTCTTTGCGTATCAGACAGAACGTCGGAGTGTCGCGGTCGGGGTCACACAGGCGGTCAGGGACTACTCGCTCCTTGTCTCGGCGCTGTCCGCCGACCGCGATGCGATTCGGGCCGCCGAAGCACACCGTTCGCAGATTCGGTCCGAAGTTGCGTCGGGTAGCAGACGGGCAATAGAGCTCATTGACGCTGAGTCGGCTCTCGCCGAGGCACGACTGTCCGAACGGGAGACCGCATTCTCCCTGGCGCGTCTGTATCGACTGCTTCAACAGCAAACGGGACTCACACGCCCATGAAAACCCTCCTGATCGCGTATTGTGTCGTTGTGGTTTCGTGCGCGGACACTGCCCGTGAGGAACCGGTTCTGCCTCCACGGACTGTGGACGTTGTACAACTCGCCTACGAGTTCATGGCCGACCCGATACCTGCATTCGGATCGCTCGTGCCGCGGCAGGAAATACGAGTCACTGCAAGCACCGCCGGACGTATCGCCCGCGTACACGCGGTAGAGGGCGACAACGTGGAATCAGACACGGTAATCGTCGAACTCGCGAACGAACAGATTTCCGCCCGCAGACGGCAGGTCGACGGCGAGGTTTCGGCAGCCAGGCATGCGGTGGAACTGACCGCCGCGCGAATCGATGTGTCCCGCCGACATGTCTTTCAGCGACTCGAACAGCTGAGAGGCCTTGCACACGCAAGTTCCCGGGCACGCCTGGAACACGAGCGGGCATTGCATCGACGGGATCAGGCAGAAGAACGCTACGAAACAGGTCGAATCTCACACGATGAGTACGCGTCCTTCGCCCATGCCGAACGCGTGGCAGAGCTCGAGTATCTGGCTGCAGTCGGACACGAGCGAGTGCTTGCAGCGGAACTTGGCGTTGAGTTTCCGCTTCCCGAGTCGCTTTCGAACGACGATACGATGATTGACGGCCTGGTGCACGAGAATCTTCGAACCGTCACCGCCGAGTACGCCGGAGCCGTCGCGAGATTGCAGATTGCAGAGGCGGAGCGGGACGCGGTGTACGAGCTTCACGCCTCGCTCGCGATTACCGCACCGGTGGACGGCGCAGTTGTCCGGCGTCACGTTGAGGCCGGCGAGCGCGTAGAGGCAGGCGGGGTACTGTTCGTGCTGCACGATTCCGCGACACCGGATGTACTCGTACGAATACACGAGTCGGCGACGGACCGCGTACACGAGGGGCTTCAGGCCTGGGTGTCCATTCCGGCAGTATCCGACGCTGCCTTCGACGCGTGGATTTTCAGAGTCGGAGCCGTTGCCGATCCTCGCTCGGGATCGGTTCCACTACGGCTTCGTCTTCGGACGCCAATGCCAGATGTGCGCCCGGGCATGTATTCGGAAGCACAGATCTTCTCCGACCGCGCGACCGAAGGTCTCACGATCCCTGCGTCTGCCATCCGTGACCCGGGCGGTGGTCACGGCCAGGTCTGGGTTCTGGAGTCAGATCGTCTCTCCGCCCGCGAAGTCAGGGTTTCACCGACCGGTCCGGACGGCAGGTACGTGGTTCATGAAGGACTCGACGCCGGTGACATTGTTGTACTGCACGATCGTACCGGGCTGCAGGAAGGAGAAGAGGTTCATGCCCGTTTTCAGTCGAATGAAGAATAGTATTGCTGTTGTCCTGTGTTTCGGGCTGTTCGCACAGTGCGGGATGTTTGACTTTACACTGCTGCAGGTTTCAGTCGATCCGGGTGACCGCTACAGCGTTGTTTCGCCCGAGACCGGTTTCGCTGTGCATTTCTCCCGGCCGGTCGATACCGTTCAGGCGGAACACCTTGTGCGCGTACGTGTCGGTGGGCGCGATCTTGTGCAGACGGCCTCCTGGCAGGGAACGACGCTGACGCTTGTTCCCGTCGAAGCTCCGGTAGCCGGTCGGGTACACGAAATCACAATCGAGGGAAGCGTACGCGATGCCCGAAATCGCGCACACGAGGTATCCATGCAACAGCAGATATTCTACGAAAGCGACGTACCGCCTTCACACATCGCGTCCTTCGAGCCTGCGAACGGGGTACTGTCCCACGCGCGCGCAGAACTTGTCGTACGCTTCAGCGGGCCAGTCGACCGTGAACGTATCGAGAACTCGCTGGTGATTTACCCGGCTCATGCCGTGGAACTCGCGTGGAACGACGACGGGACTGTCGTACGAATAGTCGCGGAAGACGGATGGATATCTGCACGAACAATCGAACTGCGACTCGGTGACCCGGACACTGTCCGGTATTATGTTCGCTACGATGCCGACGCTCACCCCTTGTCCGCCAGTGTTGACCTCGAAGGCGACACAATACGGCTTGCGTTTTCGGCCGATGTCGACAGGCACGCCGTGCAGGAGGCGCTGCGGATTCGACCGTACCGACATCTGACGTTCCAGCAGGAAACCGCCCGAACCTTCACGATCGCTCCTGAAGACAGCTTCGAAACGGATACCTGGTACACCCTGCTGCTTTCCGCAGGGTTAACTGCAACAAACGGGAATGTACTCCGGGAACCTTACGAGTACAGTTTTTTCACGCAGCCTGCACAATCAGCGCTGCAGCACATAGACCTGCAATGGACCTCCGGGCAGCTGAACGTTCATAGCTTTGACACGTCAGACAGCCACATCGTGGCGCCCGATGGACCGGACTATGTTCTGACAGCATCCATTGCATACAGCGGGGAAATCAGCAGTTCCGCCGATCAACACCGCATCCTCGACAGTCTGCAGATACAGAGATTACTTCCCCAGGGTGGTGCGCCGGTACGTCTGAATTACTTTGGGTGGGACGAGACCTTTGAAACCCTCTCGACTCTGTGGTCGGGGCTCGCCCCGTCCGGCTACGAGGGTACCCCTGCCGTGTACCTTCTGTCCGTGCTCGATCCACGCGATGGCAATGCGATCGGGATAGTGCTGGTCCAGGAGGGACAGGAATGAAAAAGATCGCCCCCATCGTGTTGCTTGTTGCATCGTGCAGTCTCTTTCCCATGGGACCGCTGGAAGTTCAGTCCGTCGCAACTGATCCGCGAAGCGTGACTGTCGAGTTCTCGCGCCCGCCCGACCCAGCCCGCGCTGAAGCGGCCTTCCTGCTCCAGGAAGACGGGCGCACAGTGTACGGCCACATGACCATAGACGACAGGACCATGGTATTCCACCCGGAACGTACCCTCGACTTCGAAAAACCACTGCGCGTCAACATTTCCACCCGCGCCGAGGACCTGCACGGAAACGCGTTGCGGGTGCCATTCCTGTACCGATTCGGTCGTCACGCGGAAGCGGCTCCGTTGCACATCGAAGCCACAGAACCGTCGAACACCATTGTCGCTCTTTCCTTCTCCGAAGCGGTTCGGCCCGAGGCGGTCTACGGACATGTACACGTGATTCCGGATGGCCGCTACCGTATCGACTTCGACGACTCGGGGCAGAACCTTCGCTTCGAGTTTCTGTCCGCAAACGGTTCGCCGGAGCCACACACCATACGGATTGCAGACGGTTTGACGGGCGCGCGCGGAGGCACGCTCGAACAACCTTTCGAATATCACAGACAAGGTCGGAACGAACCGGCTGACGCCCTTGATGTCGTGTTTTCATTTGTTTCAACAGGTCATGATTCCGTGACAGCGGAAAATGACACAAGCACGTTCGAAGAGTTCACTCGTGATACGAACCTTCACCTGACCTTCACGAATCCCGTGCGGGCGGACGATCTGCCTGGAGCAATACGCATACACCCGCGTACCCCAGTAGAAATCGATGCGGGCGCGGGCGCCTACCTGACCGAAGCATCGATCAGGTTTCCGGGGCAACTCGACCATACGACTGAATACCGGCTGACCGTGGGACCCCGAGTACACGATATCTATGGTCAGAGCATCGAGAGTCCCAGGTCAGTAAGATTCCGTGCTCGCGAAGAGAGTTTTCGGCAACCGGATGTCGAAGCCATGTATTTCGACGGACTCGAACTTGTCAAC
>SKKC01000372.1 GCA_007121695.1 Spirochaetales bacterium
CGAGCGTAACCGGCGTAGAACAGGCCAGATCTGCCGGGACCTGCGGTCGGTGAATGCGGAATCGTGCCGGGTTCGCATACAGATACGGTGCGACGTGCTCGCGATCGTATCGTTCGGTTGCTTCGCGGTGCGCAATACGAAGTGCTCCCGCGCGTATGCACTCAACTCCGGTGCCCAGCGGCATGCCCAGAAAGCCGCTGTAGTCAGCACCTGCCTCGTCGTGCGTAGCAAGCAGCCTGTTGGCGAGCCCCGCGCTTACAAGCGGATTGTCACCGGTCGCGCGCACGACGGTATCCGCACCGCATGCATCGACCGCGGCCATGTATCGATCGAGTACGTCGTCGTCACTCCCGACGAAGACCGAAAAGCCGCACGAGTCGGCGATTGGACGAAGCCGGTCGGCGCTGTTCGAGTCTGTAAGCAGCAGAAACTCAGACGCGTGTACATGCTTCAGCGCACGCATACAGTGCTCGACGACGGGTATTCCGCACAGACGAAGCAGGGCCTTGTCCGGCAGACGTTTCGACGCAAGGCGAGCCTGCAGCATGACAGCTGTATTCATTCTTCGTACTCCCATAAATCCGTAACACTCCGGGCGTTCTGTCGGAACCGGAACCGGTTCTCATATACCCATCGACGGATTTCGCGAAAGAGTTGAAGCGAACCAACCACCCCGGCACCCGATCGCAGCACGAAACCAGGAAACCTGCGCCACGGAAGAATGCCGTAATCGCCCTGAAAACGTACCGCGAGCGCCTTCAGGTACAATCTGCGATACCCGAGATCGGGAGTGGTATCGTCCGGCTCGGTCTGTGACAGCTGCTGTGCGCGAACCGTGCTGTTTGTCCTGATCTGTTCTCCCCACATGAAGGCACGAAACCCGAAATCAAGTTTCTGCCAGTACGGTCGTTCGATGTGCGTGTCGAACCCGTGCAGCTGCAGAAAGCGTTCCCGGTGATAAAACCCGCAATAGTCGAAGGGAAACAGGGTAACTTCTTCGTCGACAATGGGCGTTTTCGGAACGACGCGAAGGAGCCGTCGAAAATACGCTGGCGCCATGATGCTCGGAACGGTCTCGCCGCGTTCGTTGCGTATTATCGGGACCATGCACAGCAGCTCTTCGTCCCGCATCCGGTCTATGCTCCTGGCAGCAAGCGTTCCGTCGACGGTCATGTCATTCCAGATCACAAGAACGTATCGTGTCTTGAGTTCGGACATGCCGATGTTAATGCGATGACCTATGTTCATGGACCTGTGCAGCAGCATAAAGCGTACTTTCGGAAAGGACGCAGTCAGCTGTTCTACATCGTATTGTGGTGTCTCGCCCTCGACGGAAATAATGTCGGACGCACCGAGCTTCTCGAGCCTGGCGAACAGGTCTCCTCTGCGATAACGGCCTCCCCGGTTGAGTACAATGACGCTGAACAGCGGGGTATGGCGGGTTTCACGTTCACCCCCGGTGCCGCCAACCACCGTGTAGTCCGGGTACTTAGAAATTGAAGGTGTAGTATTCATCGCACTGCTCGCACAACTCGGGATAGGTTCCCGACACGTGTTTCAGATGGAGTTCATCGCCCCGGTTCCAGACATCTTCCATTGGTTCCCGAAACAGGTTTCCGATCCCGTAGGCCGTACGAATGTCCTCGCGGCATCGTGGAACGTCGCCGTTCAGGCGCACATACAGATCGCGCTTGTTATGCCAGCAGGGAAACCGCTGTACCGGCGAGAGATCGGTAACCTTGCGGGCGGGCAGGAGGCCGCATACGTCGTCGTACTTCTGAATGATTATGTGGTCGGTCTTCTGTTTCCAGTACCGCCAGAAGGTCTCCAGATGCTCTTCGGTCTCTTTCATGCGAACAGCCTGCACGTAACTCCGATCCGGTATTTCAGCGACAAGGTGTTCGGCAAAGGCCATTGCTTCGGCAAAGCCCTCGCCCCGTATACGGCCATACACGGCTTCGTCGATCGCATCGAGCGCGACAATCCACGTCACCCGCGATCCGTAGCGCTCGGCAAGCTGCACCACCTCGGGACCCGAGCGACCGATGCCCCCGGTCTCGACCACCAGCGACAGCGAATCGGTCGCACAGACTGCTTCCAGAAGCGCTTCGAGTTCCGGATGCTTCAGCGGTTCCCCCCAGGTGCATATGCCAACCACGGCCTCCGGAGAAAGACGATCGAGTTGCGTGACGAGCGCAGAAAACCGGTCCGCCGGCATAAACCGGGGCTCATTCTCCGGCGAGTTCTGCACCAGCGGGTTGTAGACGACCTGCTGAGATACGCCCGCGGTGACCTCGACGCTCATGTACATGGGCAGGGTCCGGAGTTTCGAGTAGTTGTCCGCGACCGAGCTCACGTACTGGTCTCTGGAAACGACGGTAGCGCGTTCTTTGCTCGCGAGAAGCGGGAGAAACCTGCTGCACAGGACGAAGTTCGCCCTCGTGTCGCAGCGAAACGTAATCCTGAGCATGCGGAAATCAACAGGCGACAGCAGCGTCTCCACGTCAAAGGAGTTGATATCGCGCTGCAGCACGGTAAACAGCCAGTCGGGACTGCCTGTATCGTCATCGGCCTCGACCAGCCGAACCAGAAGCCGGGGAAGGCTCGGGCTCAGCACAACCGGAGTTGCGCCAGCGGGATAGCCGTCCGCAAAACTATAGTGGGCGCGATACTGCACGTGTTCGTCGAGAATCCTCTGCGCTTCGTCGACGATCATGCAGGGTTCATCGGCGCGGACATACACGAGCGCGTCGGCACCTTCGCCGAGGGATGACAGCTTCGACAGCACCCCCCCGGGCGTACCGTCCTCCACGGGGACGATCCCGACCCCAAGAGGAATACGTACACGCCCCGTGTCTACCGAGAGATACGGTGACTCCTCTCCGGGTACCACTTTGACGGCCCCGGGTCTCACCAGCATCGAGGTCGTGTCGGCCAGCAGCGCGCACGCCGCGAGTACGCGGTCCACCGCGCAGGTTCCGTCCCCTAATGAGAGAGTTGCATACGAGCGTACATGCTGTGCATCGATTATCGCGTGAACCATAATTACCTACCTGATATCGGACACCCCGGGTCGCTCCTGAAGCCCTGCACCTGTGCAGTATACACCCGCTGAGCCATCCCCTTCCCGATTTGTCCGATCTGATGTAGCTTTGCTGCACGCCATGGACAGCATAGATACAACAGACCACCGTCCGTTTACGGTATCCGAAATTACCCAGGCAATAAAGGCCGTTCTTGAACGAGGGTTCCAGTCGGTCCGCATCGAGGGAGAGATATCGAATTTCCGCCCTGCAAGCAGCGGTCACGTGTACTTTTCGCTGAAAGACGAATCGGCGTCAATCAGCGCTGTACTGTTTCGAAACAGACGTGCACAGCTCGACTGCCAGCTTTCGGATGGAGATCAGGTTGTACTCAGCGGATCGCTGAGCGTCTACCCGCCTCGTGGTGCGTATCAGCTGATCGTCGAACACGTCGAGAAGTCGGGCGAGGGCCAGATTCTCCGCATGCTCGAAGAGCGGAAACGAAAACTCGCGGCAGAGGGGCTGTTCAGCGAGGACCGCAAGCGGAAACTGCCGCTGTTTCCGAAACGAATTGCGGTGGTTACGAGTCCGACCGGGGCAGCGATCAGGGACGTGCTGCGGGTACTGAAGCGGCGGGCCGCCGGGGTCGATGTATGCATCGTCCCTACCGCGGTGCAGGGGGATGCGGCTGCAGAAGGCATTGTACGCGCAATCGATCGTGCGAATCGACATTCGCTCGGCGACGTACTGATCGTTACGCGAGGCGGCGGTTCGATCGAGGACCTGCTGCCGTTTTCTGACGAGTCGGTTGTGCGCTCGGTCGCGGGTTCCGCGATTCCCGTAATTTCGGCGGTGGGGCACGAGATCGACACCGCGTTAAGCGATCTCGCTGCAGACTATCGTGCTCCCACCCCAAGCGCGGCGGCTGAAGTCGTCTGTGCGAGCCACGAGGAGCTCGCGGGCACCGTTCTGAACCTGGGCCGAAGCATAGTCCGCGCGTTTCTCGATACCCGCGATCGGGCCCGGCTTGCGATACGGCGATTCAGCACGGAAGAGCTCGAGCGCAGCATGCGATACCTGCTGCAGCCTCACCAGCAGCGCCTCGATGAAGCGCTGCAGAACCTGCGGTACGGCATCAACGAACGCATACAGACGGCGTCGTATCGCATCCGCGTATCTGCGGCCTCCATTGAAGCCGCGAATCCCGCTCATATTCTGAAACAGGGGTACACCATGGTGCGCGCAGAAGACGGGAGGATTATCGTCAGCGCGGAAGCCGCCCGGAACGAAGCATCGCTGCTGATTGACTTCCACGATGGACGCGTTGGCCCCGTTCACTCAGACAGAGGAGATATCACATGAAGACCTTCGAAGAACGACTGAAACGACTCGAAGAGCTTTCGGACCTGGTTCGAACACCCGACACGGGGCTCGAAAAAGCCGCTTCGTATTTCGAGGAAGGCGTACGACTCGCGCGGGGGCTCGAAAAGGATCTCTCGAAAGTCGAGCGAACCATAGAGATTCTGGTATCGGAAGAGGGCGAACACGGAGAGAAACCGGTGCTGGAGCTTTTCCCGGAACTCGACACGGGCAACGGCGACGAGTAAGCGCTGGCTGTCAGCGCCTGTTCTGCAGGTGTTCAGGCAGCACCACACGGTCTCCGGGCCTGATTCCCGCGGACGCAAAGGCATTCCGGTTTACCTCCAGCGCGTAGCGGACAGACCGGGAGCTGCGTACCGGTTCGAGCGAGAACGGAGTCATGTCGTGGATTTCCCGGATTATTCCGTCGGAAGAGATGTAGGCGATCGAAAGGGGTATCGATGTGTTCATCATCCAGAACGAAAGTCTTTGATCCCGCTCGAATACGAACAGCATCCCCTGCCCTTCGGGAAGAGACTCCCTGTGCATGAGCCCTTGCCTGCGGGACTCGTCCGTGTCGGCTATCTCGACCTGAAACTGTGTCTCACCGACCTGCATGAGGTGTAGTTGCGCTGACCCGGAGGCGTTGCACGAGGCGAGAACAGCACTCAGGATGCCGGCAACGAGTACGCGACGGAACGCCCGGCTAGAACTGATCAAGAAATTCCTCCCGGGCGCGCGCACGGTCCGCGCGGCGGATTTCCTCGACATTCTGCAACTGCCGAAAAATCACCAGATCAAGATACTTCACCTCGAGCGGACGCTCGAGCGTCAGACGGGTCTCTTCGTCCTCCCAGATAACCCGACGCGGGTCGAGGTCTATCGGTGCTCCGTACAGTTCGCTCAGACGCTCAAACATGGTGAAGTAATCGATCTCCTGCGCGTTCAGACTCAGAATAATCGAGTACAACTGGTCTTCGTGGAACTGAAAGTAGCCGCGTCGAATAAAGTCAAAGCCCGCCGTATCAATGACGACCTGCTGGCGTATCGGGAGAAACTGCACGTCGGGGTCGCCACGGAAGTTAAAGTTCGGGTTCCGTAGAAGAAGCGTCGATACGTCGCCCCGGGGAAGCCCGAACTCGATCTCACCGAAGCCTCTCGGCAGCCCTGAGAGAAGCTGCGAAACGAACAGGAGGGCGATTCCGGGAACGAGGTACCGATTCAGTCTGGTCATACAGGAGTATTATCGGCGTCTGTCCTGCTTAATTCCAGTCGTCGCGCAAGGTACGGGCTTCGGCGAGGTGATCGCGCTGCGCCTGACTCAGGGTGCCGCGTGACTCTAGCTCGCGTATGACCGACTGAATCATTGCGAGCGCCTCTTCGCGATCGGTCCCGGATCGAATGGCCGAGGCACCTTCGTAGGCAAATGCCCGCTCCAGCGGTGTCGAAGCCGACCGGAACGCAGACTGCTGCCTCGAGTGTTCCCGGTCCCTGCGGCGCGCATTCCAGTTGCGTTCCCAGAGGCTCTGTGCCAGTTCTATCTGATACTGATAGAAAATATCGTCGGCATCTCCTGCCTGATACGCGTCACGATTCAGATCGACCGCGCGGCGGCCGAGGCTGACGGCACGTTGATCGTCCCCGAACGAAATGATGCCGCCCGGCAGTTCGCGGTAGAGAATACCCAGCAGGTGATACGCTTCGGCAAGGTTCTCGTCTCTCGAAATTGCAGCCTGTGCGAAGTCCCGCACGCCTCCCGCCATGAACAGGCTGTTCAGCACACCGCGCACCTGCCCGCGCCGCCCCATGTTTGCCGCCATCCAGAAATGGCCTTCTGCGAGACTCGGGTCTGCGTCTATCGCCTGCTGTGCGTACGCTTCACCCTGCTCCAGCCGCTCCACGAGCTCGCGGTCGGGTGTATTCCCTGCCGCGCGATCGCGGTCAACGAGGACGAGCACGAATCGCGCGCGACGCCAGTAGACTTCAGCCCGCTGTCGTGGCGTCTGCGCAGACGACTGTGCCTCGTCGAGCAGGCTTCGCAGATCGTCGTACCGCTCTTCGGTCGACGCTTCGTCTATGCGCTCGAGCAGACTGTCGAAGGCCAACAGCGGCGCCGCGGAAAGCA
>SKKC01000245.1 GCA_007121695.1 Spirochaetales bacterium
ACGGTCCTTCGACATAGTACCCGGGGGCAGCATCACCTGGTCTGGCGACTTCGAAGACGCTGAACTGGACCTTGCGGCCAGGTATACAACGCGTACCTCGCCTGCTCCCATTCTCGCCGATACCGAAGAAGCAGTTCCTGCCGGCAACCTGCCCGTTCTCGTTGTTCTCGATCTTGCGGGTACGCTGATCGAACCTGAAATCTCGCTGAGCCTCGATATGCCGGAAGACGAGCAGAACGCGCTCGGTGGCAGGCCCTATACGGCGATACAGAATATCAACCTTCAGGAAAGCCAGCGTAATACCCAGGCCTTCGCGCTGGTCGTGCTGAACCAGTTCTTTCGAAGCGACATAGCAGCGCTCGACGAAACCGCCGTGTTTACGTCCGGAGCGCGTGGCAGTCTGAGCGAGCTGCTGACAACACAACTCAACGTATTATCGCAGCAGGTACTGCCTGGACTGGATCTCGCGTTCGACATTGATTCGTTTGAGGAGGCAACCGAGGAAGGAGCGGCAGGCCGTACGGAGGTCCAGATTCAACTCAGTCAGCAGCTGTTCGACGACCGTGTCGTGGTACGTTTCGGGGGCCAGTTCGATGTCGAACAGACGACCGAAGCCGCCGACGTCGGTACCGATGCATCGGTGGAATACGCGCTCACCGAAGACGGGCAGTTTCGCATACGAGCCTTTTTCGAGCGCTCACCGGGCGCGGACGACGAAGGAACCGTCACCGGCCTGTCATTTGTCTTCGGGCGCGACTTTGATCCCTTTCCCAGTCCGGGAGAAGACGACGAA
This sequence comes from Spirochaetales bacterium, assembly GCA_007121695.1. GTDB lineage: Bacteria > Spirochaetota > Spirochaetia > DSM-27196 > SKKC01 > SKKC01. The sequence goes on from SKKC01000245.1 coordinate 794, forward strand.
TGAGTGCGACGACGGTCATACGGCGATTCTCACTGATTCTACTCACGGCTCTGCTGTTTGCCGGTTGCGCAACCGCCCAGCTGGATGACGACGAGTACCTCTATACAGGCAGCTCTGTTTCGATTCAACCCGAAGACCCGGAGAACGAACCTGTTCCTCGCAGACGAGCCCTTGAGCGGTCGCTGGAGTCGCAACTCACACCACAACCGAATACGAGCATCCTCGGCATCCGACCCGCTTTGTGGATACACGGCATTACAGCCAGTGCGGATGATGCTGGACTGCGCAGCTGGGTGCGTGGCCGCTTCGGCGAACCACCTGTTCTCTTTGACGAGTCGATTCCACTCCAGATGGCGCCCGCTCTGGAAGACACGCTTTTTAACCGGGGGTTCTTCGATGCGGAGGTACAGTGGGATGTCGAACAGGGTAACCGAACCGCGTCGGTTCGATACCAGATAGAGACGGGCCCTGCATGGACTGTTCGGGAGCGTGTGTTTCCAGACGGCAGTACCGACGAACTCGAAGAAGCGATTGCGGAATCCCAAAGCGAAACGATCCTCGAGACAGGAGTCGCCTATGACCTCGACACACTTATCGAAGAGCGGGAGCGGATCGACCGCTTCGTCCGCGAGCGCGGATTTTTCGCGTTCAGCCCGTCCGACATAGTCTTCGATGCAGACCTGGATGCAGCGAGCCGTACGGTTTCGCTTACGCTTAGTGTCGAAGCCTCAGACGAGGCACGTATCCCCTACCATATCGAAACGATTGCGATCTATGCCGACTATTCGGCCGACGAGCCGCTTCCCGAGGAAGCTCCACGGGAACCGGAAGACGGAGTGTCCTACTTCGAGGAGTTCCCCCGGTTCGATCCGGAACGCATTCTCGGAGCGCTGCTTTTTCGTCCGGGAGACCGATACGACCGCAGACTTCATAGCGAATCGATCTCGCGCCTTACCAGTATGGATGTTTTCCGCTTTGTAAATATCCGCTACCAGCCAGACGCCGACACAGGCACGCTTCATGCAGAGGTGCTCTTGACACCACTCGCACAACGCAACGTGCAGGGCGAAATCAGCGCTGTACAACGATTCGACGGCTTTACTGGCCCCGCGTTTCGAGTCGGGTACATCGATCGCAACCTTACTGGCGGTGGCGAACGTCTTGAACTGGGTTTCGGGACATCGCTTGAAACACGTATAACGGGAGGAAGCTTTCGCCTGGAAGGCTACGAGCTCGAGGTGGACGGTTCAATCCGCTTCCCCCGAAGCGTCGGACCGCTGACTGCCCTTGGCCTCCTGAATCCCTACGGAAGCGGCAGCCAGCTTCCACGCACGACCATGGACTTTTCGCTTCGCAGGCAGGAGCGCTTCGAGGCGGAACGGATCGAAGAAGCACGGATCGGCGTATCGTACGCCTGGCCGGGGACCGTACCTGTCGAATGGACACCGCTGGAACTGACGGTGATACGGGAGCTCGAAACTGACGAGCCCGGCACGAACCAGTTTCTGCTCGAGACAAGCGTACGCGCTGACAGATCGGGCCAGGCAGCCCTGCTTGATACGCAGTACCGGCTCGGAGCAGACGCCACGGCCGGAACCGAGACGCTCGATGGTGTAACATTTCTGCGCGTAGACACGGACAGCCGGGTGTTCGTGCCGATGATCGGCGAGTCTCTCCTGGCAGCGCGTGTGCGAGCCGGCGCGGGAGCAGCGCGAGGAGCTGATGCATCGCTTCCGCTCGCGCGTCAGTTTGTCGTCGGCGGGAGCACGGGACTCCGAGGCTTTCAGCCGGCGTCGTTCGGACCGGGCTCACTCCCCCCTGACGAGGACACTGACGCGTCCGGAGAACTCCGTTTCGAAGGTTCGATAGAGTATCGATTCGGAATAGCAGGATGGGTCAAGGGAGCTGTATTCGCTGACGCGGGAAACGCATGGATGCTCTCGGGTGAAGACATGATTCAGCGACCGTCAGACGTCCTGACACAGAGCGCCCTGAACATCGGCGCCGGTATTCGTGTGGACCCGGGCATTCTCGTCGTCCGGCTGGACGCTGGCGTTCCACTGCACCGCCCGTGGCTCGAATCCGGAGAACGCTGGAATACCAGCGGATGGGACCGCGATGATGTCGTCATCAACCTGGCAATAGGCTACCCGTTCTGACCGCCGCCGCGAGACTCTCCGCCTCGAGATCGAGCGCACGGTCCTGCGAAAGCGGGCCCGAGTATTGCCGGATTGCGGTGTACAGGCGCGTAAACCTGTCTCCGGCCTGCTTCCCGCCCCTACGGCAGTCGTAGCCTGCTGCCACGACAATGCACTGCATGGCGAGCAGACGCACGAGCATGTCGCACGATTCCCTCAGACGCCGCGCGGAAATCGTACCCATGGACACAACGTCCTGATTCATCGATTCGGTGGGTCTCGTGTGCGGTGCGACCGGAGCGCTCAGATGAGCGATTTCGGCAGCGAGCGACGAAACCGTAATACCAAGCGCTTTTAACCCGTGGTTGCCGGATGCGCGCAAATCCGGCGATACCAGGTTCGACGGCAGTCCGCTGCGTCGGGCGTCGAGAAGCAGCAGACACTGCTTGTCCACGAGCTCTGCGACCGTCGCGACTGCGTTTCGAAGCGAATCGGCGGCGAGTACGATCTGACCCCCATAAAAATGACCAGCAAAGTACACCTCCTGCCGCTCGGTATCAAAAAGCGGATTGTCGTTGCTGCTGTTCAGCTCCGTGTGTATCCACTGGCGGCACACCTGAAGCATGTCGCGTGCAGGTCCGAGGACGTGCGGCGCACACCGTATGCTGTACGGCGCCTGTAGCCGGTACGGAAGCGTCACGGGCTCGCCTTCGAAACGTTCCTGTTCCGGTAGAAGCCTGCCCTCCTGACTGTATGCCTGGCCTGAAGCAAGGAATTCGTGTATGTGTGCGGCGGCCATAGCCTGCCCCGCATGGGGTTTCATGGCGTGCACGTGAGCAGAGAACGCGCTCTGATCGCCTCCCACAAGTTCCGCCGCGGCGGCCGAGAGTTCGGTTGCAAGCAGAAGACACGAATCGAGCACGGCCACCGCACGCCCGGCAAGCGCCGTCATGACGCTCGTGCCGTTCATGAGAGCAAGCCCTTCCTTCGCCGACAGCTTCAGCGCAGGGACGCCCAGCGCGGCGAGGGCCTGCTCCGAGGGCATCTGTGTGCCCTGGTATACGACATCCCGCTCGCCTGCGATAACAGCGGCAAGATACGAGAGCGGCGTCAGATCGCCGGAGGCGCCGACCGAACCCTGTTCGGGAATGCGCGGCAGGCAGTCGGCGTTCAGAAGCAGCGCGATGCGGTCAAGGAGTTCTTCGCGCACCGCCGACGCACCGCGAGACAGCGCATTCAGCCGCACCAGAAGAATGGCGCGGGTTTCGGCGGCGCTGAACACCGGCCCCGTGCCGATACCGTGGTATCTGTACAGGTTCTCCTGCAAGCGTTCGGTGTCTGCGGTATCGACGGCTGTATCGACCGAGTCGCCAAACCCGGTCGTGATACCGTAGAGAACCCTGCGCTGCTGGATCAGGTCAAGCAACAGGCCTCGCGATTCCCTGCAGCGACGCCGGGCTTCGGGCGTAATGGAACAGGTAAGCGGTGCATCGCACGACGCAAGGTCGTCGCTGTTCAGATCGTATCCGTTGAGTTCTATCGTTGTCACAGGCAGCACCGTATCACATGCCTGGTCGGTTTGCCTGTCGGTGAAACCAGCACTATATTCGGTACAACAACAATCCGGGCGTACGATGCGGCCGGATACAAGAGGTGTACATGGAAATAGTCAAATTCGGTGCAGAAGATATTGAGAACTCTCTCGCAAAAATGAACAGTAAGGACATCGACGGGCTGGCCTTCGGGGCCATACAGCTCGACGCCAGCGGAAAGATACTCTCGTACAATCAGACAGAAGGCGAGATTACCGGTCGCAAGCCGGAGGACGTAATCGGGAAGAACTTTTTTACCGAAGTTGCACCGTGTACGAACCGACCGGAGTTCCACGGCAAGTTCAAGGACGGTGTGGCTTCGGGAAATCTGAACTCGCTGTTCGAGTACGTATTCGACTACAACATGACACCAACCAAGGTGAAAGTGCACATGAAGAAGGCCATGAGTGGCGACAGCTACTACATCTTCGTGAAGCGGTTGTAGACTCACCCTGTTTTCAAAACCCCGGTGCTTCGTCGCCGGGGATTTTTTTTGGTTTTCACGAAATGGTACAGCACCAGCCCCGCACCCTTACACGCGTTGTTCGCGACCTCATTGCAGACGAACTCGCCCGGCTTCGCCACGTCGACCCGGCGCTCATTGCACGTGAGCTGAAAAACGACCATCGCCTCGGGCCTGACGGGTTCGGCATGGATTCATTCGAGTTCATGACCGTCTCGGCCGCATTCGCACGCATGTTTCACATCTATGACCTGGGCGCAGAGGACTATCTTCTGGCACGGCCGACGGTCGACGCCTGGTGCGATCTTGTGATGGAACTCGCGATGTCCGACAGCGGGGACACCGCGTCGGGGCCTGCGCATCTGATCACGTTTCTCAGCTCGGGAAGCACGGGAGAGCGTACCGCAGCCGAACATTCACGCCAGCTCCTTGTCGAAGAAATGCAGGTGTTCCGGAAGCTCCTCGGCACCCCGGCGCGCATGTTCGTAACCGTCCCCGCGCATCACATATACGGCTATCTGTTCTCCGTGCTGCTGCCCGACATTATGTCGGAGTCGGCCGCACCAGAAATCGTGGAACTTCGCGGCGCGGCGCTCTCGCGACCTCCTGCAGCCTACACACGAAGCGGCTCGGCGGCGCCAACCGCAGGCGACATGATAATCGCCTTCCCCGACGCGCTCGCCCGGTTGCACGCGGCAGGCACTATTCCACGAGACGGTCTTACCATTGTGACATCGACCGCACCCTGCCCTCCAGAACTTGCAAGACACATCCGGAGCGGTGGCGCCCGCCTCGTCGAGGTCTACGGGTCAAGCGAAACCGCAGGAATAGGGTTTCGTGACAGCGATGACACTCCCTACACGCTTCTGCCGTACTGGGACACGCGTGGCGACGGCCTGATTCGCCCGACACCGGGGGCGACGGAATACCACGAGGTACGGCCACCGGATGAACTTTCCTGGTGGGATGATGATCGACACTTCCTGCCCCTTCGCCGCCGGGACGGTGCAGTCGTCGTCGGAGGCAGAAACGTGTACCCCGATCGCGTCGCCGACGCGATCCGAGCGCTCGACGGCGTTCACGATGTCGCAGTACGCCTGCACGAAGCAGCCGGCGGGTCGCGCCTGAAAGCTTTCGTCGTCGCTGACGCGGACGCACCGGACACAGAACAGCTCGAGTCGCGCATTCGCGCCTCGCTTGCCCGGACGCTCACCGCCGCCGAGCAACCCGCCGTCTATACCTTCGGACCCGTCCTGCCCCGGAACACCATGGGCAAACTCAGCGACTGGCTGGTGTAGCGAATCCCGCCGGACGTTGGCCGTACGCACGCATCGCGAGCGCGTACTCAGCCGCCTCGACAGCGTCTGCCCGGACCGTTTTCATGTCCCGGAGGTAGAGGGTGTCCACAACGACTGACTGCCGGTCGAAAAGCGATGCGGCGGCGCGGCGGTAGACATCCATCTGACAGCGGTAGGCTCCGGATCGTCGCAGCGCATCGGTCTTGAAG
>SKKC01000318.1 GCA_007121695.1 Spirochaetales bacterium
AAGAACCTCGCTATTACCCTGTACGATCTGCTTGGCTACGATATCAAGGCGAACCCGAAATACGGCTCAGAGAAGAAAGGCCAGCCGACAACCTACTACATGTCAGCTGCCCCGGAACCCATCCGGATCAACTGCGAATACAACTTTGTTGACGTGGTTCTTTCACCGGATCCCAACGTGTTCAGCCACTCCAACCCGCTGCTCGGCCTCAAAAAGGGCGGTGTATTCATTATTCAGAGCGAGCACCAGGACCCGCAGGACGTGTGGAAGACCATACCTCCGACCAAGCAGAAGTTCATTATGGAGAACGACATAAAGGTCTTCTTCCTTGACGCGTTCAAGATTGCCCGCGAAGAGGCGAGCGACGTGGAACTCGAGCTTCGCATGCAGGGGAACGCGTTCCAGGGCGCCTTTTTCGCTGCGTCACCGCTCATGAGCAAGAGCAACTTCACCGAGCAGACGCTCTTCGAAGCGATTCGAAGTCAGCTCGACAAGAAGTTTGGTACCAAGGGCGCACGCGTTGTCGAAGATAACCTTCGCGTTGTTCGCCGCGGGTTCGACGAGATCCGGGAAATCACCGAGAAGGAGATCACCCGCGACCGCGCCGACGCGAAGAAAACACCGTCTCTGCCCATCATGCTCAAAAGCATGCCTGCGAGCGATGATCCCAAGACCGACATTCACCGGTTCTGGGAGCAGACGGGGTCCTTCTATCTTGGTGGTCGCCCGAACGACAACCTCGCAGATGCGTTTAACGCAATGAGCCTCATTCCGGCGTCAACCGGTGTGTTCCGCGACATGACGAACATTCGCTTCCAGCACCCCGAGTGGATTCCCGAAAACTGTACCGCGTGCAGCGACTGTTTCACCGTCTGTCCTGACAGCGCCATTCCGGGTCTCGCCCTGAGTATAGGAGACGCGTTCGAAACGGCGATTACGCGTGTCGAACGAGCCGGTACCGAGACGAAGCATCTCCGACGTGCCGTACGCACCGTAGAGAAAAAGATGCGTGCATCGACCGAAGGTGCGAACGGCAGTGCGGTCGACGTCATGCCGCTTGTACACAAGGCGATCGCAGACACCATCGCGGAAACCGAGCAGGCCGAGCGTGCGGACGTCGAAAAGGAGTTTGCGCTCCTGAAAGACACCATGGGTAACTTCAAGTTCGCGCTCACGAAGCCCTACTACAACCAGAAAGAGAAGCAGCAGGCCGGTAGCGGCGGGCTGTTCGCAATTACGATCAACCCCGACACCTGCAAGGGCTGTATGCTCTGTGTCGACGTCTGCGACGACGACGCGCTTCGTATTGTCGATCAGACCCCCGACAGCGTCGACGTGCTTCGGAAAGACTGGGATTTCTGGAAGGATCTTCCCACAACCAAGCCCGAGTTCATGCGCATAGACGACATTAACGAAAAGATCGGTGCGCTCGAGACGCTGCTCATGGACAAGACTGCGTACCAGTCCATGGTCTGCGGTGACGGCGCCTGTACCGGGTGCGGTGAGAAATCGACCCTTCACATCTTTACCGCGACGATCACGACGCTCATGCAGAAGCGGGTCAAGGAACACGTTGCGTATCTTGGTGAGCTCATCGAGAAGCTCGAGCAGCATGTCCGTACGAAACTATCCGAATCGGTTGACATTGGCGACATTGCCCGACTGCAGCAGGTGCTGCGATCACACCGCGATAGTGACCTGAATCTCTCGGCCCTCGCTGGCGAACTCGACAAGGGGAACGCGGGTGAACCGATCGATCAGGAATGGCTGGAATGGGTCACCGGTGTGATACAGAAGCTCAAGGATCTCAAGTGGAACTACGAAGTCGGTACGACGAAAAATGGTCGTTCCAATCTCGGATTCATTAACTCGACCGGGTGCAGCTCGGTCTACGGATCCAGTTTCCCCTACAACCCGTATCCCTTCCCCTGGGCGAACCACCTGTTCCAGGACGCACCGTCGGTTACGCTCGGTGTCTTCGAAGGCCATATGGTGAAAATGGCGGACGGTTTCAAGGCCATCCGGAAGGCAGAAGCAGAGCTCGAAGGAAAAGAGAGCTACGAGGCGATCGATGAGTCGCTGACCTACTTCAACTGGAACAAGTTTACTGACGAGGAATACCTCCTCTGTCCCCCTGCGGTCGCGGTCGGCGGCGACGGAGCCATGTACGATATTGGCTTCCAGAACCTCTCGCGGGCGCTCATGGCGGGCCGCCCGATCAAGGTGCTTATTCTCGATACCCAGGTCTACTCGAACACCGGTGGCCAGGCGTGTACGTCGGGCTTCATGGGCCAGGTATCCGACATGGCGCCCTACGGCAAGGCATGGCACGGCAAGACCGAGTCACGCAAGGAGATCAGTCTTATTGCGGCCGCACACCGGACGGCGTTTGTCCACCAGGCGAACGTGTCGAACTATACGCACATGATCGAAGGCTTCATTGACGGGCTGAACGCCCGGCGCCCGGCGCTGTTCAACGTGTACGCGGTCTGCCAGCCCGAGCATGGTGTTGCAGACGACGCGACCTACGCGCGCAGCAAAATGGCGCTCGAGTCACGGGCCTACCCGATCCTGACCTTCAATCCGGAAAACGGGACATCCTGGGAAGACTGCCTGAATCTCGATGGCAACCCGGATGTGGACGAGGACTGGCCGGTCTACAACCTCGACTACCAGGACGAGGACGGCAACAAGCAGAGCATGGAACTGCCCATGACCTTCGCCGACTTTGCGGTAGCCGAAGGACGCTTCCGGAAGCACTTCCGCGTCGCGCCGAGGGACACCTGGAACGACAACATGGTACCGCTCGTTGACTTCATTGAACTTGAAGAAGACGAACGCGAGGATCAGTTTCCCTACATCTGGGCGGTCGACAAGAAGAACCGCCTGATACGGGTACTCGTATCCGCAGAGCTCGTCGCGTCAACGGAGGAACGCCGGGACTTCTGGCGTACCCTCAAGTCGCTCGCGGGCCTCGCCGATCGGGTCGATCCCGAGCAGATCGCCAACCAGGTTCGCGCCGAAACGGCACAGAAGCTGGCCGCGGGTCTCATGCAGATGCTCGGTGGCGATGCAAGCGCCCTCGCGCTCACCGACGCCATGGGCGACATGCCTGCGTCGGGTGGCGGTGGCGGCGGCCCTGCACCGGAAGGCTACGAACCGGTCTGGATCGACCGACCCGAGTGTACCTCGTGCGATGAGTGTATCAACATCAATCCGAAGATCTTTGCCTACGACGACGAGAAAAAAGCCTACGTGAAGGATCCCAAGGGCGGACCGTTCAAGGACATAGTCCGGTCGGCAGAAAAGTGTACGGGGCGGTGCATACACCCCGGCACACCCTTCAACCTGAACGAGAAGGATATCGAGAAGTGGGTGAAGCGCGCCGAGAAGTACCAATAGGATAGGCAATGAGCAGCACTGCACACACGTTCCGGCCGCTGAGTATATTCCGCAAGAGCTTCTCCCATGGAATACACCCGGCCGAGAACAAGCACTACACCGAACACAAGCCTGTTGAACGGCTGCCCTTTCCGAGCGAGCTCTACGTGCTGCTCTCGCAGCATGCGGGCAAGCCCGCTGTCCCGCTGGTAAAACCGGGGCAGGAAGTGGTTCGCGGGGAGCCCATCGCGCGTGCCGACGGATTCGTGTCGGCACCGCTTCACGCGCCAGCAACCGGCGTCGTAAAACGCATCGACCTGGTGCCGACCTCAAAGGGTCCACGGAAGGAAGCGATCGTAATTCAGGTGTATCCCGGCGAAACGCAGGAAGTCCTCTACGGACAGGATCGCGACATCAGCTCCATGTCGAAGGCCGAGCTTATACAGGCGGTGCAGGACACCGGCCTCGTCGGCCTCGGAGGCGCCGCCTTTCCGACCCACGTGAAACTGTCGCCTCCCGAAGGTCACACCATCGACACCGTGCTCATTAACGGCTGCGAGTGCGAACCCTACCTGACCACCGACCAGCGCCTCATGATCGATATGGCGGCAGAGCTCGTGGAAGGCACGAAGATTCTCATGCAGATTCTTGGTGCCCCGCGGGCTATTATCGGTACCGAAGACAACAAGATCGCATCTGCCGAGGCGATACGGAAGGTGCTTCCGCCTGACGGCAGCATCAGCGTGCAGGTCGTGCGGACCAAGTACCCGCAGGGTGCGGAGAAGATGCTCGCGAAGGCGCTCGTAAACCGCGAGATCCCCTCGGGACAGTACCCGTCGTCCGTGGGGCTTGCAGTGTTTAACGTGGCGACAACCGTTGAACTCGGGCAGCTCCTGCCGAAAGGGCAGGGCGTCATAGAGCGCGTTGTCACGATTACCGGCCCCGGCGTCGATAAGCCCGGCAACTACATAGTACCCATCGGCACGCCCCTGCGCTTCATCATGAAAAAACTCGGCTACGAAGGTACCGCGAAGCACCTCATCACCGGTGGTCCCATGATGGGCGATACCGTATCGTCGCTCGATGTACCGATAACCAAGGGCTGCGGTGGATTTCTGGTTCTGACGCCACAGCAGTTTGAAGAGAACACGCTGTCCGAACGCTTCCCCTGTATTTCCTGCGGCAGTTGCGTCGACGCGTGCCCCATGCATCTGAATCCGGCGCAGCTGGGCAAGCTTGCCGCGAAGCGCATGTACCTCGATATGGACAAGTACAAGCTGTTCGACTGCTTCGAGTGTGGCTGTTGCAGCTACGTCTGCCCCGCGGGCATACCGCTGGTGCAGTACTTCCGGGTCTCCAAGAAGATGAACCGGGAAATGAAGGCGGCGGCCCCATGAGTCAGGCAGCATCCGCATCAATTGAACTGAGAACGTCACCGCATCTGCGCAGTCGCAAGACCGTGGATGTGATTATGCGAAACGTGGTCTACGCCATGCTCCCGATCTGTGCCTTCGCGGTGTGGAACTTCGGGATTAGCGCGCTTGCGCTTATCGTGGTCTGTACCCTTGTCGCAGTGCTGACAGAGCACATTTACTGCCTGCTCGTGAAAAAACCGACGACGGTCGGCGACTGGAGTGTCGTCATTACCGGTATTCTTGTCGCGCTGATTCTTCCGCCGGCGCTTCCCCTGTGGATGGCTGCCGTGACGACGTTCGTGGCAGTCGCTCTTGGCAAGCTCTTCTTCGGTGGTCTCGGGTACAACGTGTTTAACCCTGCGCTGGTTGGGCGTGCGTTTGCGCAGGTAGCGTTTACCCTCCCCATGACGACCTGGACGCCTGCGCGCCTGCCGGATCGATTCGTCGAGTTCATTCCGACAAGCCTTACCATTCCCTTTCTTGAGCCGGGAAGTCTGCAAGACTGGCTCTCGAGCGTCGCCCCCGACGGCTGGACCGGCGCAACACCGCTGCAGCTCATGAAGTCAGAGCAGATCGGAACGGAGACCTCGCAACTGCTCTTCGGCAGTGTCGCAGGCTCCACCGGAGAGACCGCGGCGTTGCTGATTCTCGTGTGCGGTCTGTACCTGGTTGTCAGGAAGATGATGAACTGGAGAATCACCTTCAGCATCCTCGCAACCGCTGCCGCGTTTTCGTGGGTGTTTCACCTTGTGGACCCGGCACAGTATCCGGATCCGGTTTTCATGCTCGGAGCCGGCAGCCTTATGCTCGGCGCCGTATTTATGGCGACCGACATGGTCAGCAGCCCGGAGACGCGTATGGGCGTCTGGATCTACGGCGCGTTCATAGGATTCATGGTCGTGATTATCCGCCTCTTCGGCGGCCTGCCAGAGGGCGTCATGTACGCGATTCTGCTCGGGAATGCGGTCTCGCCGCTGATCAGTCGTGTCACGCAGCCGCGGACCTACGGGACCGTGAAAAAAAGCCGGAAGCAGGCGAAGGAGGGCGCGTAACATGAGTCAGCAACCAGCACCCCCACCAATGCCCTCTCCCGTTCGACTTGTTCTGACGCTCGCGCTTATCGCGATGCTGTCGGGCGTGACGGTGGTATTTGCATACCAGATTACGCTTGAACCCATCGCCCGCAACCACCGCCTCGCGCTCGAGCGGGCCGTGTTCGAGGTTCTGCCTGGCGCTGTCGAGCGGGCAAACTTCCTCGTCGAAGGCTCGAACCTGACCGCCCTGGCAGACGACGAAGGTGATCGTGCAAACGTGTACGCCGGGTACGACGAATCAGGCGCGCTCGTTGGCGTCGCCATGGAGGGCTCTGCCCGCGGGTACGCCGACGCGATTCGTGTTCTGTACGGATACTCGCTCGAGGACGAGTGCATTATCGGGTTTACCGTCCTGCAGAGTTCTGAAACGCCCGGACTCGGCGAGAAGATAGGAACGGATCCTGACTTTCTCGCGAACTTTGCCTGCCTGGATGTGCGACTGAACGACGCGGGCACCGGGCTTGCGAACCCGATCGAAACCGTTGGACCCGGGCAGGCGACCAACCCGTGGCAGATCGACGGCATTGCCGGTGCGACGGTGAGTTCGCAGGCGGTCGGTAGAGCCCTGCGCGAA
>SKKC01000174.1 GCA_007121695.1 Spirochaetales bacterium
ATCCGCCGCTACCGCACCGAGCGGGTCGACGACGGCGTGGGCGGCCACGAGGGCGTGTTCTTGATGTGCACGTTCTGGCTCGTGGACGTGCTGGCCATGCAGGGCCGCTACGACGAGGCCTCGGCGCTGTTCGAGTCCCTGCTGGGCGTCTGAGTACTCGTCCTGTCTGTCCTCTTCGAGTACGGTCTCACCCTGGGGCTGCATTGACCGCGACAGTTCATCGAGCAGCTCGGAGCGTTCATCGTCGGAGATCTCGGACACAAGACGGTCAAAGGTGGAACTGTTCACACGTGTCGTGCTCCGGTACACATACTGTAATAGTAGAATTACGGAACGTACTGGTCAAACACCCTTGTGTACGACTCATGTATAAAAATCCGGTACGTGCCTTGACATGCACGCACAGAAGTGGAAAATCTGTATCCGAAATGACTGCTGTGTATCAGTTCGGTATCGCACTACTATCCGGTCTCATTATTCTATCCCGTACGGGGGTAGCCGGGTGGGGAGCGCACCATCGATAGAGCGCAGGCGTAGCAGCCGGGCTCTTCGAAATGAAGCCGTTCTTCCCCCGCGGGAGAACGGCTTTTTTTTTGATGCATGGCTGCACTCGATGTCAGGAACAGGAGGTTTCAATGGAAAAGGTCGATATTTTCGATACGACGTTGCGCGACGGCGAGCAGAGTCCCGGTGCTTCCATGGACGTGGAGCAGAAGTTCGAAATTGCTCTGCAGCTCGAGCGTCTCGGGGCGGACATTATTGAAGCGGGATTTCCCGTGAGTTCTCCCGCGCAGTTCAATGCCTGCAAACTGATTTCCGAACGGGTTCGCGGGCTGAAGGTAGCGGCACTCGCTCGAAGCAACGTGAAGGACCTCGATGCAGCGATCGAAGCAACGAAGGCAGCCGCGCACCCCCGCATACATACCTTCATTGGATCGTCTCCGATTCACATGGAATACAAACTCAAGAAGTCTCCCGACGAAGTCGTGGAAATGGCACGTAACGCGGTTCGATACGCCCGATCGAAGGTTGCCGAAGTCGAGTTCTCCCCGGAAGACGCGACCCGGAGCGATCTCGAGTTCCTGTACCGCCTCATCGAGGTGGTAATTGACGAAGGGGCCAGCGTCATCAACATACCCGACACAGTTGGCTACTCGGTGCCTGACGAAATACATCACATTATTACGAGCATTCGCAGTAACGTTCCAAACATAGACAAGGCCACGCTTTCCATACACTGCCACAACGACCTTGGACTTGCCGTTGCCAATACACTTGCCGGTATACAGGCAGGCTGCCGTCAGGCAGAAGTCACCATTAACGGGATTGGAGAGCGCGCAGGGAACGCCAGCCTCGAAGAACTGGTCATGGCCATGAACGTGCGCAGGGAACTGCTCGGTTTCGAGACGCGGGTGAATACCACCCACATTTACAATTCCTGCCGAATGCTCTCGAGCATGATCGGCTTTCCCATCGCACGGAACAAGGCCGTCGTCGGAGAAAATGCATTCTCTCATGAAGCCGGTATTCATCAGCATGGCGTTCTCGCAAACCGAAGTACCTACGAAATCATGACTCCCGAATCGGTCGGGCGGGACGCGTCTAAAATCGTACTTGGACGCCACTCCGGCATGCACGGATTCAGGGGACGGCTGACTGAACTGGGAATCACGCTCGACGAAGACGAACTGAAACGCGCCTACGAGCGTTTCGCGCAGGTGGCCGACCGGAAACGGGAGGTTTTCGACGAAGACCTCTTTGCGATCGTGAGCGACGAGCTTGGCCATCAGACCAGCGGCTATTCCCTCGACTACTTCAGCATTACCAGTGGGAATGTCCACGTTCCGACGGCGGGAGTGCGATTGCGCCTGGACGGCGGGGAACCTCTTGAAGAGGCTGCAACGGGCGATGGACCGGTGGACGCCGTCTTCAAGGCGATAGACCGTATCATTCAGATACCGGCGCGTCTGGTCGAGTACAACGTTCACGCCGTTACGCCGGGAAAGCAGGCAATGGGAGAGGTAAGCGTATCGCTCGAAATCGACGGTGTACGGGCAACCGGCCACGGTAGTTCCACTGACATTCTCGAAGCGAGCGCACGTGCGTACGTGAACGCACATAATCGGTACAATGCAATCAAAAACATAAAGGAGCAGCGGGAGCTGCATAGCGTATGAGTGAATCACAGACAGATCTATCGCAGGTTTTCATGTACGACACGACCTTGCGTGACGGCATGCAGGGTATCGAGATCAACTTCTCGCTTGAAGACAAGCTTGCGATCGCACACGCACTGGACGACGCGGGCATAGACTTCATCGAGGGTGGATTCCCCATGTCGAACGAAAAGGAAGCGGCGTTTTTTGCCCGGGTAAAACACGAACACTTCAAACACGCGAGCATCGTCGCGTTCGGTTCGACCCGTGCCCCGGGCCATGCAGCAAAGGACGACTCGCACATGCGGGCCCTCGTGGAAGCCGAAACACCGTACGTTATTGTCGTCGGCAAGACATGGAAGGCCCACGTCGACAAGGTGTTACGGTGCAGCTACGAAGAAAATCTGGAAATGATTCACGATTCTCTCAGTTTCCTGCGTTCGGAAGGACGGCGTGTGTTTTTTGACTGCGAGCATTTTTTCGATGGCTTCAAGGACGACCCGGCATACGCCAGACAGGTCGTCCAGACCGCGTTTGACGCAGGCGCGGAGTCGGTTGTTCTGTGCGACACAAATGGTGGCACCCTGCCCTCTGACGTCATTGCGGCGTATGAGGCAATGCCCGCCGGAGTGCCGCTGGGTGGCCACTTTCATAACGACTGCGGCACTGCGGTTGCCAACAGCCTTGCCGCCATCGAGGCGGGAGCAACGCAGATACAGGGAACAATCAACGGATGGGGCGAACGCTGCGGCAACGCGAATCTGTGCGCCATTATCCCGAATGTCATTCTGAAAATGAAGCGTCCCACGACAGCCACGCCGTATCTTTCCCACCTGACACCGCTGTCGAGATTCGTCGCCGAAAAAGCGAACATAATCCCCGACAAACGGCAGCCCTACGTCGGCATCGCCGCGTTCAGCCATAAGGCTGGACAGCACGCAGATGTGATCGCGAAAGAAGGCAGACTCATGGAGCACATCGACGGTTCACTCGTCGGAAACGAACGTCAGGTGCTTCTGAGCGAACTCGCTGGACGGTCCACCATCGTCGACAAGCTCAAGCCCTACGGTGCGTTCGACAAAAAAAGCCCTGAAGTTGGGACACTACTTGAAACACTGAAATCGCGCGAGAAAGACGGCTACGAGTACGAAGCTGCGGAAGCGAGTTTCGATATACTCATGAGAAAGACAATCGGACAGTATCGTCAGCTCGTTGAGCTGAAAAACTACCATCTCGAGACCTATAAAACTGCCGATACCGAGAGCAAAACCGTGGGGCGCATGTTTCTCACGAGTGACGCGAAGGAAATAATGGGGGCTGCCGTCGGCGTCGGACCAGTCGAAACGCTCGACGAGGCGCTGAGAGATGCTTTGCGCGCGCACCATCCCTGGCTCTCCAGAATACACCTCGTGGACTACCGCGTCCGGGTTCTGAACCCGGAGCGCGAAACAGCGGCAAAAGTGCGGGTGTTTATCAGCTCGAGCGACCACACGCATACCTGGGATACGGTCGGTGTACACGAAAACATCGTCGAGGCAAGCTGGGAAGCGCTTGTCGACAGTCTGGAGTACTACTACAACACCTACGTCGGATCAGACGGATCCTGAGGCACCACCGGGGGGCTAAGCTACGTCCGGGGCGCTTCAGGCCCCGGCGTTTCTGGCACGCTCGTCGGCACGTGCGCCGGCACCCTTCTCGGGGAGGGGGCGTGCGACGACTTCTCCGGTAATTCGGTGTCGTATGCCCTCAACAGCGGCCTCGGCGGCGCTGGTTGTGGTGGTATACGGAACCTTGGCCCGAACCGCTTCGATGCGAATATAGTCGTCGTCTCGCTGTGTGTAACGACCCAGCGGCGTGTTTATGACCAGGTCAATGCGGTGTGAACGCATGTGGTCAACGATGTTGGGCTGCCCTTCATGCACCTTCAGAATGACCTCGGCGAACACATCGTTCTCAAAGAGAAAGGCCGCCGTTCCTCGAGTCGCTGCTATGTGAAACCCGAGACTCTGAAGCTCGCGGACAATGGGCAGCACCGTACGACGATCGTCTTCGTGTACGCTCACGAACACCCTGCCACTCGTCGGCAGCTGGCTTCCGGTTGCAAGCTGCGCCTTGGCAAAGGCTTCGCCAAACGTCGCGCCGATTCCGATGACTTCTCCGGTTGACTTCATCTCAGGTCCGAGCAGGGGGTCGGTGCCACGAAAGCGGTCAAAGCTGAACATGGCTTCCTTCACCGCCCACCCGACAATACACTCGCCCTGGCCAATGCCGGGCCCCTTGATACCGTCGATCAGGTTCTGTTCCGCGAGGTTTTCACCCTCCCAGACACGAACTGCGGCTTCGACCAGGTCGACCCCGCTGGTCTTGCTGAGGAACGGTACCGTCCGGCTTGCCCGCGGGTTTACTTCGATGACGTACACCTGTCCGTTTTTTACAGCGTACTGCACGTTCACGAAACCACGAACGCGCAGCTTCCTCGCCATGACCGCGGTCGCCTGAATCATTGCATCGAGCATCGCTGGATCGCTCTTGTGCGGGGGAAAGACGCAGGCTGAGTCACCGGAATGAATACCTGCGGCCTCAATGTGCTGCATGATACCGGCAATATACACGTTCTCGCCGTCGCTCAATGCGTCTATGTCGTACTCGAATGCATCCTCGAGAAACTGATCGACGAGGACCGGAGCCTCCGGAGCGATCCGGATGCCCTTTGCGATAAAATCTTCAAGCTCGTCCCTGCTGAAGGCAATCCCCATACTCCGCCCGCCAAGCACGAAGCTTGGCCGGAGCAGAACTGGATACCCGATCTCCTCGGCTGCGGCATACACGTCAGCGAGAGTACCAGCCATTCGGTTCATTGGCTGCTTCAGCCCCGCTTCCTGCACAAGCGCCGAAAACAGGCCTCTGTCTTCGACGTCGAGGATGCTCGAAACGCTGGTGCCGATGACCCTGGCACCCGCTGCCTCGAGCTCTTCGGCCATGTTCAGAGGCGTCTGTCCACCGAGCTGCACCACCACATCCTGAACGCCTTCCTTGCGCATGATTTCCTTGACGTCTTCGGGGGTCAGCGGTTCGATGTACAGCCTGTCGGATACGTTAAAATCGGTACTGACCGTCTCCGGATTCGAGTTGACGATAATTGTCTGCACACCGAGACGGCGGTACGCCATACTGCTGAGCGTGCAACAGGTGTCAAACTCGAGCCCCTGGCCGATGCGATTCGGTCCGCTTGCGAGGATAAGCACTGTGCGCCCCTCAGCAGGCGCTCCCTCGTCTATTTCGCCGTAGGTGCTGTAGAAATACGGTGTGTCCGCGGAGAACTCTCCGCTACAGGTGTCTACGAAGTGGTAGCTTGCGTGAATGTCCGCCTGGTCGCGGGCATCTGCGACCTGTTGCGTGTCGCAGGCGCAGAGCTTTGCAATCCGTCGGTCTGTAAGACCCGCACGTTTCGCTTCCAGGAGCAGGTTTGCATCGGGAACTCCCCCGGCTGCAGCAAGATCCGCCTCGAGCCCGACAAGTTCGTGCATGTGATACAGAAACCACCGGTCATACCCGGTCTGCTCGCTGATTCTGTCCACCGCACTGTAGCCCCAGCGCTTGATCGCCGTGTATGCGGCGAATATGCGACGTGGATGCCGGAGCTTGAGCATGCGTGCGATCTGCGCGTCGTCGGCTTCTTCAAGATCTTCAAGACCGTCAAACCCGAACTCGCATGCGCGGATTGCCTTGTTGAGGGCCTCGGTAAACGTTCGACCGATCGCAAGACTCTCACCGACGCTCTTCATTTGTGTGCCAAGCTCTGCATACCCGTCGGGGAACTTTTCGAGCTCGAAGCGAGGGACCTTCACGGCGCAGTAATCGAGACTCGGTTCGAAACAGCTGACGGTTTTACCGGTAATGTCGTTGATAACTTCGTCGAGGGTGAATCCCACCGCGAGCCGCGCGGAGCAGCGTGCGATCGGGAAGCCCGTAGCCTTACTCGCGAGCGCGCTCGACCGGGACACGCGGGGATTCATCTCGATGACGACCATGCGTCCCGTCCCGGGCTGCACGGCAAACTGAACGTTACTTCCGCCACAGTCCACACCAACCGCCCGCAGGATTTCGATGCCAGCGGTTCTCATGGTCTGATATTCCTGGTCGCTCAGAGTCTGTATCGGTGCAACGGTTATGCTGTCGCCGGTATGAACACCCATGGGGTCCACGTTTTCGATGGAACAAACGACAACCGCGTTATCCGCGTGGTCCCGCATAACCTCGAGCTCGAACTCTTTCCATCCAAGCAGGCTTTCTTCGACACGCACCTC
>SKKC01000316.1 GCA_007121695.1 Spirochaetales bacterium
GTCGCCCGTATCTGTGACTCGGTTTCCACGCGTTCGTCAAAGCTCGGTAGTGTAATCGTGATACTGCCGCTATTGCTCGAGCTACCGCCCCCCAGGCCCGCAAATCCGCCACCGCCGCCTCCGACGTTCACGACGATTCTGTCGAAACCTCGAATCTCGTTGCGTATTATGCGCTCGAAATCCTCAAGAACCTCCTGCGTCACTTCGATACGTGTGCCGACCGGCATGGTCAGCGAAAGCTGGACACTGTCCTGCTCCTGCGACGGGAGTAACTCGAACCCGATGTGTGGTACAAGCAATAATCCTCCCACGAATACGGCGACAACCAGAAACACCGAGAGGAACCGATGGCGAAGCGCTAAGCCGAGAATCCGCTTGTACAGGCTGTCCATGGCCGTGAAAACGCGTTCGAACTGTGCGTCAATGCGCCCGCCAATTCCCTTCACCGGTTTCTGTGTATGAGACGTCAGCGGAAAGTAGTGACTCGCCAGAATCGGTACCAGAAAGATCGCGACGAGAAGGGAGGAGGCGAGTGAAATGACGACGGTAAACGCGAGTCCACTGAACAACTCACCAATGAAATCAAGCTGATTCCGGAATAATGCGACCGGCAGGAACACACACACGGTTGTCAGCGTCGCCGAGACGATCGCGTTGATCATTTCCTGCGTTCCGAGGATTGCAGCAGGGCGAAGCTTTGCGCCTTTCTCGCGGTACCGATAAATATTCTCAAGAATGACGATGGAGTTGTCTACAAGAAGTCCGACGCCAAGGGCCAGCCCCGCCAGGGTCATGAGATTGAGCGTGAGACCGCTGAAGTACATAAGCGTGACGGTAAACACGATGGAGGTCGGGATGCTCACTGCGACGACGAGTGTCGCCCGGACGCTTCGCAAAAAGAGCAGAAGAATAACGACTGCGAGAACCGCACCGCCTATCGCCTGACTGGAAACGGTCGCAAGCGAGTCCCGGATGATCTGGGTCGTGTCGACCAGAACCTCGATTGCAACGCCGTCGGGAAGAACCCGATTAATGGATTCGATCGCGGCAAGCACGTTATCGGCCGCCTGAACGCTGTTCGCGTCGCTCTGCTTCTGTACTGAAATCGATACCCCGGGTTCCCCGTTCACAAAAACGAGGCTGCTCACCGGTCCGAAACCGGCTTGTATATCGGCAATGTCTCCGAGACGGAGAGGTGTTGTCGTCGGAGGTGCGTTCTCCCGCTGTACCGGCAGGGTCGCGATTACGACGTTGCGGATATCGTCGATGGACGTAAACTCTCCCTCGGTCTGGATAATGTAATTACGTTCCCCTTCGGTAATTGTTCCCCCGCCAATCTGCAGGTTCTGAACACGAACCCGCTGAGCGATCTGGCTGAAGGTCAGCCCGTATGCATCCATTCGACTCTGCGGGATCTCGACGCGAATGACTTCACGGCGTCCGCCCGATACGCTTGTCAGCGCGACACCCTCGAGCTGTTCGATACGCGGCTGCACGAGATCTTCTGCGATTCGTCGCAGTTCTTCCGCACTCCGGTTTCCCGTGACACGCAGCTGCAGAATCGGGAGGAGCGACGGATCGAACCGGAAAATACTCGGCGAGCCTGCATCGTCCGGGAGGGCGTTTCTCACGAGTTCAAGTCGGTCCCGAACCTCGTTCGTAGCGGCGTCCATGTTGGTGCCCCAGGTGAACTCGAGAATCACCTGACTCGATCCCTGGGACGACGTCGAGCTTATCTGATTAATATTGCTTACGTTGCTTAAGGTACCTTCGATGGTCCGGGTCACGGAACGCTCAACTTCCTGTGGACCGGCGCCGTCGAACGAGGTCTGCACGACCAGAACGGCCGGTTCGATCTCGGGAAAAAGATCGACCGGCAGATCAAGCGCGGTATACAGGCCGAAGGCCGTCAGGAGCGCGAAAATAACAAAAAACGTAGTCGGTCGATTAACGATGGTTCGTGTCAGCATGGCAAGCCCTACCTGATTACCAGGACTGGTGAGCCATCCTCGAGTAGATTCTGGCCTCGCGTAACGATGCGGTCGCCGTCGCGTACGCCCGACACCAGTTCTGCCTCTCCGTCGATCTCGATTCCGGTCGTTACCTCCCGAAGCGAGGCCACCTCGTCTTCGGTTACCACGAACACGAATACGCTGCCATCGCGTCGCAGGAGTGCCTGCTGAGGCACTACGAGTGCATTCACGCGTTCCGTAAGAACGATTTCAGCGCGCGCAGTCATTCCGGGAAGAATGCGCTCGTCCCATCTGTCAAAGCCTGCACGCACTTCGAGCGTGCGCGCCTGCGGGTCAAGTTGCGAAGCGCGACGACGTACGGTCGCCGAAAAATCTATGCCGGGATACGCATCGAACAGCAACCGGACCCGCTGACCGACACGAACCTGTCCGATAAAACGCTCTGGTACACGAATTACTGCGTCGGATTGCGCAATATCGACAATGAGTGCGATGGATGACTGCGGTGATACCTGCTGACCCAGTTGCACCGGAACGGAAGTAACGGTTCCAGATATAGGTGCCCGTACCGGGCTTTCGGCAAACCGTCTCCCGGGCTGGCTCGGGTCGACCCTGGCGATTTCATTACCGCGCTGAACGCGCTGGCCGACCGTTGCGTTCAGGACGGTAAGTTCCCCCGCAGTTTCGGGCAGAGCGGCAACGGCAGGCGGGGCCTCGATCTCTCCCGATAACACAATGAAGTCCCGTATGGTACGCGGCGCAAGCGTCGTGGTCTCTACCGCGACTTGTCTTGTTTCGACTGCCTCTTCGCCTGTTTCAGGTGCGCCCGATGCGCCACATCCGAGAAGTACGACAAGAAACACTGCGACCCCAAAAAAGTATCTGACCTGTCTCATTCGCTGGTCTCCATTCCGGGCAGCGGGAACCCGAGTGTATTTTCGAGAGTAAGTATGTTGTCGACGAAGCGTGATTGTTCCTGCAGAAGCTCAAATTGTGCGTTCCGAAGGTCGAGTTCCGCGTCTTCAACCGCGCTGAGCGTTCGCAGTCCCGCCTCGAATCCTTCATTGGCAAGTTCCAGCGCGCGCTCGGCAAGCCGAATGTTCGATTGCAGCGATTCGATTCCCGACGTGATCGTTTCGAGTTGCTCTATTATACCAATGACCTCGAGTCTGACCTGTCGTTCCGTCCTAGTAACCGATATCGCTGCCTGTTCGATCTGGTCGGCCTGATCCGCGAGTCGAACCCGCGTCGCTGACCAGCGCAGAAAAGGGTCTATCGGCTGTCGTATCGTGACAGAGAACGCCCCGTTGTCGGTCCAGTTATCACGATCGACGAGCTCACTCATATTAAAGGGGTCGGCGCCCAGAACAGGGTTTACGCCCCAGCTCAGGGTAACGGTCGGAAACAGGCTGCTGACGGTCGCCTGTCGGGCTACCACGAGCTGCTGTCTCTGTCTGCGCGCCTGTTCGACCGCGCTTGCGTCTGTGACGCGGTCGAGAAGGCCCCGAAGATCATCAATCTCCATGAAGGCATCCTGTATCGATCCGTCGAGCCGAATCGGCGTGTCTGGATCGATGCCTATTGTGTCCGCGAAGCGCCGAAGCGCAGCCTGCACGGCATCCCGCTGCCGCCTGAGGGCAGGGCGCTGATTCTCTACGCCGACTTGTTGCGTCAACAGGGTGAACTCGTCAATAAAGCCTGCCTCGAACTGCCCTTCGAGGTCTGCGATGCGTTCCACACCGCTTTCGAAGCGGGCCTCGGACAGCTGCAGCTGCTCCTGCTGCAGAAGAAGCTGGTAGAATGCCGAGCGAACTCCGATCTCTATGTCCCTCGCCGCAACCGCGAGCGAAAGCCGGGCATCTTCGAAGGCGAGCCTGCTCGCCTGTATTCCGTCGAGAATCTGCAGACTAAGGGTGAGCGATGCATCGACTCCTGTTCGAAGGTTCCACCTGGGGGGCGATGCAGCCCCGGGATCCGGCGGTACCCCGGGAATCTGCGGTGCCTCCGGTTCCCGATTCGGTCGAATGAGGGTGGCGCTTGCGCTTACCGTCGGGATAAGGACGTTAAAGCGGTTAAGATACGCCCGCTCGTCGCTCCGTGCTGCAAGCTGCTGCGCCTGCAGTCCGAGGTTGTCTGATAGTGCCAGTTCGACTGCCTGGTCCACGCCGAGTACAAGCGGATCGGATCCGTGGGCGCGCAGGCCAAGTACGGCAAGCACCGCGATTACAGTCGGGAAGATACGGGATCGTATGCTCATGGTGGTGTGAAACTACCGTGCCGGGATTATGTAGAGTTTACGAGTAGTTGAATAATTGATCGGTCATTCAGGAAAGATGATGGTTCAGGGAAACTGCGCGAACATTTCAGCGGTACGAACACCCGCAACTTCTGTTCGGGTGGTGTACAACGCTCGAAGACGTTCGATGCCTTCCTCGAGTACAGGTGAGGAGACGCCGAACTGTATGGATTGCCAGGCCTCGAGAAAGGCCGAAAACTCGTCAGCGACGCGGATCATGTCTCCGTCGACCGGGTTGTATCTGTCTTCGTTATAGCGGGCCTGTATCTCCGCAAAGGAGGACATTGCAACACCATCTGCCGTGCTGATCCTGCTCGCGAACTCGTTCTCCGTGAAATACCTGATTTCCTCTCCCGTCGCGGCGCTCATGTGGGGATATATCTCTTCTGCGACGGTGCGATCTTCTATGGTCTTGACTATTTCCGGCAAGCCGGGGGTGGCTGTTTTGGTCGGTGCCACTATATCCCGGGTAACGGCTTCGGGCAGATCATGAAACAGAGCGGCGAAAAAGTTGTTGTATTTCCGCCGGTCGCAGGCGTTCGCCTGGTGGGAAAGCAGGTACACGAACACGCACACCATAAGAGAATGGCCGAGTACCGCGGTTTCCGGAATGCGCGGCGTTCGACTCCACCGGACCTGATATCGCAGTCTATCGACAACACCAATGAGCCGGTACAGGTCGAGTTCGAGAACCAGTTGCCTCATGCCAACCAGGTCAAGGTAGGGCTCGAGCCTGCGCCGCAAATCGTCTTCGATATCGGGCACACGAGGATCGTGGTAGTTCACAGCCTTGATAATCTGAAATTCCCTGTGGCTCGAGTAGGTGCGCGCCGCCTCAAGAATGTGCCGGGACCGGGATCGGGCTTCGCTTCGCGAATCGTCTGTGTCGTCGCCGAGGAGAAAATCGCTGAAACGATCGGCGAGACCGTAGCGATCGAGCATCGGTGAGACCGTTGATACTACCCATTCGTTCAGTTTCCGGTATTCGACCGGATAGTGTGTGCGTATGTCGCGATGCACAGACTCTTTTATGTCGGAAATGGCAAGCTTGCGAAGCAGATCGAACACAGAAGCATCGATAATGATGTTCCAGTCCACCTCGTTGCCCTGTTCCTCTTCGAGTTTCGCAAGAAAGTACGTTGTCATTGCAGCGAACGCCCGGCGGTCCATTTCGTTGAGTTCCATCGGGCGAACAAGATCGTTCCAACGCTTTATGCTGAATCCGGTAAACAGATGTTCCGCTACGTCTCGATGGATTATCACAGTGACCTCTCGGGCAGAGTATGTCGTATAAACAGCCACTCTGTCACGGGAATGCGCACACTATGTAACGAAGTCGAAACACTGTTGGTCGTGGGCGAAGAACACGGGAATATTCGTGTATTCGCGAGCGAGAGCGAGTTGACCATCGGGATCGTTGAGAATTGCCCGGCCATGGTGTACGAAACCAAGCCTGCCGATGTTATCCCTGTACCGTTCGGCCCACGCACACACTTCCCGTACTCCGTGGTGGCCCGTCTCCACGAGCACCAGATCGGTATGCCTGTGCAGGATCAGGGGGGCGATCTCCGAAACGTCTGCGACGTCGCCGGAGAATACAAACGAGGCAGAGCCTGATTCTACGCGGAAGGAATAGGAACGGAAGACCCGGGAAACCGTTGTTTCAGGTGGTATGTGTCTGTTCGGGAGCGCCTGCACCGAGATACCGTTCTCTTCGAAGATGGCGCCCGGAGTCACGGGAAACGCGGCCAGATCGAAATCCAGGCTGAAGTTGCCCTCGGTATGAGTCAGGAATTCGTTCATGGCCTGCCAGGACGCCATATTCGGGGTATACACCGATACCGGCTGTCGTACCAGCCCGGGATGTGAAGACAGCCCGTGGAGCTTTCGCACTGTCCAGAGCAGGTTCGGAAGGCCTCCGACATGATCCATGTGGGCGTGACTCAGAAAGACCGCGCGTACGCGGGTCAGATCATGTCCGAGAAGATGCGCGGTTCGAGAACACGATTCTCCTGCGTCGAAAAAGTACAAATAATCCCCTGCCTCGAGGAGAAGTGACGTGTGCAGGTTATCCGGCATGGGCTCGGTTCCTGCACACGTTCCAAGGAAGGTAAGTCTCATGTTCAGTCGGTGTTCAGGAGCGACACACCAGTCATGTCGTCCGGCTTCTCCATTCCAAGCAGATCA
>SKKC01000115.1 GCA_007121695.1 Spirochaetales bacterium
GACATGTGGGAAGAACTCGACGTCTGGGATCTGCTTCAGACCTTCTCGCATCTCATGACTAATCTTACGCCCGAGCGGATTATTGACCTCTACGAAGAAGTTTCGATTAACGAAAAAGTGACGCTTATTACCGAACTGCTCGATTCCCGGGAGGAGTTCCTGTTTACCGACCTCATTGTGCGCCCGGATTCGCTGCTTGACGTGGTATGCGCATTCCTGGCGATTCTGGAATCTGTAAAGGAGCGTCGCATTTCTATCTATCAGAACCGAATGTTCGGCGACATTCGCATCCGCCGTTCGGAGGTCAAACCCTCACTGGATACACACGATGGAACTGAAGACTGAGACATCGCTCGTCGAGGCAATACTGTTTCTCGAAAGCGAACCACAGGATACCTCAACGCTTGCCCGGATAAGCGGCCTGTCGAGGAACGTGGTGGAGGCCTGTATCGCCGCCCTGCAGGAACGCCTCGCAGCGGAGGAGTATGGTCTCGAGCTACTCGAGATCGGTGGTGGGTGGCTCCTGACGCCAAAACGGCACTTGTGGGAACAGCTTCGAACGCGATACGGTAAGAAAAACGACAACAAGCTCAGCAAGGCAGCCCTCGAGACGCTGAGCATCATTGCGTATTCGCAGCCGGTTACACGGGCCGAGGTCGAAAACATCCGTGGTGTACAGGCAGACAACATGATTCGACTGCTCCTGCAACGGGAGCTCATACAGGAAGTCGGTCGGAAGGACGCGCCGGGCAAACCCGTTCAGTTCGGGACAACACGGAATTTCCTGAAGGTGTTTCGACTCTCGAGCATCTCCGAGCTTCCAAAACTGGACGAAGCAGACCGGAGGAGGTTTGAACTCGATGGCGAAGAGTAACGACACGGACACGATGCGTTTACAGGTCTTTCTGGCACAGGCCGGACTGGGCTCGCGCCGTTCATGCGAAAGCCTTATCAGTGATCTTCGGGTCAGCGTTAACGGAGAAATGATATCGCGACAGGGCGTTCAGGTGTCTGACGACGACGTCGTGAAAGTCGACGGAAAACAGGTTTACCGGACCAGGAAGACGGTATACCTGGCGCTGCATAAGCCGCCCGGATATCTGTGTGCACAGAGCGATGCAGAGGGGCGACCACTCGCTGTCGAGCTCGTCCAGTCACGGTACGGTATGCGGCTGTATACCGTCGGACGCCTTGATTTTAACAGCTCGGGGCTTATCTTCATGACAAACGACGGAGACTTTGCACAAGCGGTGTCGCATCCGTCGAACGAGGTCGAGAAAGAGTACGTTGTACAGACGCGGAAGCCCGTCACCGACGAGTTCCTCGAAGACTGCGTGCGCGGACTGAACATTGAAGGTGTTCACTACCGGTTCACGAACTGGGAACGGGCCGGATCGCGCAGCATCCGGGTGACGTTGCTCGAGGGAAAAAACCGGGAAATCCGCACCGTTTTCAATCATTACAGGTTCGGTGTGAAACGTGTACATCGGGTCCGTATTGGTCCGGTCAAGCTCTTCCGCATGGCGCCGGGACGGTTTCGACCGCTCACACGTCAGGAGATCAACTGGTTCCTGAAACACGCGGGCCGCGAACCACTGGCAGACGAACGGGGTGCGGGACGTTCCGAGGTGCCAGGCCGGAAGAAACAGGTCCGCATACGCCGGGGCGGGCAATCATGATCGTAGCCATAGACGGTCCGGCCGGCAGCGGAAAGAGTACGATCGCACGACGATGCGCAGACGAGCTACAGTTCGCGTACGTGAACTCCGGCCGACTGTACCGGGCTGTTACCCTGTACGCGCTGAATCACGGAGTAACCGACGATCCCGCTCGTATTGTCCCCATGCTTGCGGATATCGAACTATCTGTCCAGGGCACCGGGATTCTCCTGAATGGTGTGATCGTATCTGATCGTCTGCACGACGACGACGTCGATCGATGGGTACCCCGCCACTCGGCAGTTCCCGAAATACGGACCTTTGTGAACGCGAAACTGCACGAGATTGCTGCATCCGAAGACGTCGTGGTCGAAGGCAGGGATATTACCACAGTGGTCTTTCCCGACGCAGAGGTAAAGATTTACCTCGACGCATCTATCGAGTCGCGCGCCCGGCGACGGTATGACCAGGGAACCAGCGAGCTGACGTACGACGAAATATTTCAGTCCATACAGGAACGTGACGAACTTGACCGGAACAAGGTTGTTGGCAGCCTTACCAGATCCGATGACGCGTCATATATCGACACCTCGCACTTGACCATAGATCAAGTTTGTGAGAAGGTATTGAGCATTATCCACAGACATCTCGAATCTTCAGGAAAAGTATATAAATCATGAGCGATAGTCAGTCTATTCAGGGCGCAGGCGCGCCGCTTCAGGAACAGCTTCAGGAACAGTATCTCGACCACCTCGACCAGCTCGAAGAAGGGCAACTCGTAGAAGGAATCGTTATCGAGGTCGGACCTGAACAGGTTTTTGTCGACGTCGGTTACAAGTCGGAAGGCAAGATCGACATTTCGGAGTTCAGAGAAATTCCGAAAGTCGGCGACAGCGTCGAAGTGGTACTCGTAAACAAGGAGTCCCGCTCCGGTGAGGTCATTGTTTCGAAGAAAAAAGCCGACGAGCGTGTGTTCTGGAAGACCATGAAGGAAGCTGCTGCGGAACACCGTGCCGTGCCAGGACGCGTGAAGCGGGCGATCAAGGGTGGCTTCGAAATTGACCTCGGGCACGACGTACGGGCGTTCAACCCCATTTCCAAAATGGATCTGCACCGGATCAACAATCCGGAAGAGTACGAAGGTCTGGAATCGTTTTTCTACATCGAGCGCCTGTACAGCGATAATCGCGTAAACATAGTGCTCAGCCGCAGAGACTGGCTCGAAGAAACCGTCGAGAAGAATCGGGGCGAATTTTTCGAGAAGATAAGTATCGGCGACGTTGTAGAAGGCACAATCAAGAGCTTTACCAGCTTTGGCGCATTCGTCGACCTTGGTGGCTTCGACGGGCTACTGCACATTAACGACATGAGCTGGGGGCACGTGACCCGGCCCAAGGATTACGTCAAGAAAGGCGACAAGATCGAGCTGAAAGTCATACGCATGGATCCTGAGGCGAAAAAGATCAATCTTTCGCTCAGGCACATGACGGACGATCCCTGGACACAGTTCGAAGAGAAATATTCGGAAGGCGACATTGTCGTCGGTCATGTAACCAAGCTTACGGACTTCGGCGCGTTTATTGAACTCGAGGAAGGTATCGAGGGACTCGCGCACATTTCGGAGCTTTCATGGACCCGCCGCATAAACCATCCGAAAGAAGTTGTCGACGTCGGACAGGAAATCGAGGTAAAGATTCTGTCCTACGATCTTCAGGACGGCAAGGTCAGCCTGGGCGTCAAGCAGGCAATGCCGAATCCCTGGGACCACATCGAACACATGTATCCTGAGGGGCTGCGGCTTATCCGGCCTATCAAAAAACTCACGAACAGCGGAGCCTTTGTCGAACTCGAAGAAGGTATCGACGGATTCCTGCATGTAGACGATCTGAGCTGGACAAAGCGGTACAAGCATCCAAGCGCGATTCTTCAGGAAGGCGAAGAAATCGAATGCATGGTCATTCGAAGCGATTCGAAGAATCGGAATGTTCGTCTGGGAATAAAGCAGCTTTCCGAGGATCCCTGGGACAGCCTCAAAAAGGCGTATCCGGAAAATACCGTCATAGAAGGCGAAGTCACGAATATCACCGATTTCGGTGTCTTCCTTCGGGTTCAGGGCGGCATAGAAGGTCTGATTCACAAGGCAGCGCTCGTTGATCCGCGGCAGGAGTCCTACGAAGACGCGATCAAGAAGATAAAGGTTGGAGACTTCCTTCGGGCCGTTGTTATCGAACTGAATACTGCCAAACAGAAGCTCGGTCTGTCGGTCAGAGAACTTGAACGCCTCGAGCAGCGGCAGGAACTCGACAAGTACATTCACGAGGAAGACGACGACAGCGCGACTATAACGCTTGGCGACATACTGAAAGACAAAGACGCCAATTAATTCGGATTCTCGGGGTGTTCGGAGTCGTGGATACAACTCATGCTTGCAGAAAACGTTGATCTTCGACGACTTGATACGCTCATAGAGATAAACACGCTCATAAACAGCGACTACTCCGATCCGAATGCGCTTTTGACGCGGATCGTGGAGTCGGCGACCCGTCTCACAGAAGGCGAGGCGAGTTCGCTTCTCCTTATTAATCCCGACGATAACAAGCTGTATTTCGAAGTGGCCCTTGGCTCCAAGGGCCCTGAGGTACAGCGTTTCAGTCTGAATAAAGGCGAGGGTATCGCCGGCTGGGTTGTCGAAAAAAACCGTAGCCTCATCGTGAACGATGTCGAGTCGGATACCCGTTTTTTTTCGAACATCAGCAAGGCGGTGGGCTTCACAACCCGGAACATCCTTGCTGCACCCATGCGCATCCGGGACACCTGCGTGGGCGTACTTGAAATCCTGAACAAGAAGGACGGCAAGGACTTCACCGAGAGTGACCTCTGGTGGCTTGAGATCTTCGCAAATCAGGCAGCGCTTGCAATACAGAACGCACGTTCATTTCAGAAGGCCCGCGACCAGATCGATTTTCTGAGTGAACAGGTAACCGAATCAAAGGGTTACCACACCATGATCGCCGCAAGCCCTGCGATGCTCGAAAAGGTAGACCTCGTGAAACGGGTTGCTCCCACGGACTCGTCTGTTCTGATTCTCGGGGAAAGCGGGGTCGGAAAAGAACTCTTTGCAGAACAGCTTCACCTGAACTCCAGACGCGTTGATCGACCCTTTGTCCGGGTAAACTGTGCCGCGCTTCCAGAGTCGCTGCTTGAAAGCGAACTCTTCGGGCACGTGAAGGGCGCATTTACCGATGCAAACCGTGACCGCATAGGGCGCTTTGAACTCGCCGACGGAGGCACGATCTTCCTGGACGAGATCGGTGAGCTGCCGCTTTCCCTGCAGGCAAAACTGCTTCGCGTGCTGCAGGAACGAACATTCGAGAAGGTTGGAGCCAGCGAACCGGTCAGCGTCGATGTTCGAATCGTTGCTGCCACGAATCGTGATATCGAAACCGAGGTTTCCGAGGGACGTTTTCGGAGAGACCTGTATTACCGGTTGAACGTTTTACCCCTCTATATTCCGCCATTGCGGTCCAGGCCGGAAGACATTCCCGGACTCGCGCAATTCTTTCTGAAACGACTGAACCACGAGACGAAAAAGCAGATCCGCGGTTTCACCAATGAAGCGATGGAACAGCTTCTCTCGTACTCGTGGCCGGGAAATGTCAGAGAACTTGAAAATGCGATAGAGCGTGCCGTCGTTATCTGCCGCGGAGACGAGATTCTTCCCGATGATCTTGTCCTGCAGCGCGGTACGGGAGAGAGTTCCCGCTACGATGGGAACAGTCTGAAAGACGCCGTAAACATGTTTAAAAAACAGTACCTTCGTGCTACGCTCGAGCGATTCGAGTGGAATCAGACAGTGACAGCGAAAGAACTTGGTATACAGAGAACGTATCTGTCCCGGCTCATCAAAGAGCTCGGGATTTCTCGCTCAGAGTAACCAAAGAGGAGTACAACACCATTATGATACAGAAAGATGAACGTACAGCCCGCGAACGATTCGTCGACGGTCTGAGCGGCTTTTTGCAAAGACACCGCATTCCGATCGCCGTACTTGCGGTTGCAATCGTTGTTGGCATAGCCGCATTTGCGATTTTTGCCGAAGTAAGCGGTCGGCAGGCCGAACAGGCACTGGTACAGCTCGAAGCAGTCCAGGAACGCCTCGACGGACGACAGGGACTTTCAGCCGAGGAACAGTCTCAGCTGGATGAAGAACTGCTTCTCGAGCTGAACGAAATCACATCCTCGTACCCGAGAACCTACGCTGCGCAACGGTCGTGGTTCATCATCGGGATTATACACATGGATAACGAACGGTTTGCCGAGGCGGCTCAATCGTTTGCGCAGACCGCCGATCGCTTTCCCGACAGTCACCTTGCGCTGATCGCAAGGGCAAATGAAGCCACGGCACACGAGGAACTGGGGGACTTCGAAGCAGCACTGAACGCATACAGGCGTCTGCTCGACGCCCGCTCCGGCAGCAATGCCCTGACGGCACGAGCCCTGTTTTCGCTTGGCCGCCTCACTGAAACGGCCCTCGACGATGCCGAAGCTGCGCGAGAGTATTATGAGCGGGTCGTCCAGGAGTTTCCGCAGAGCAACTGGACCAGCCTTGCCCGGAATCGACTGCTGGCGCTCGCGACTGTGGCACCGTAGAATACAACGGGGGTGGAATATGAGTGAACAGAGTGTACAGAACCGGAAACGAAACGCCCGTATCTGGAGCCGTTTTCGTGAGACACGGAACTTTGGCCCTGTTATTGGCCTTCTTGTGTTTCTTGCCATGC
>SKKC01000281.1 GCA_007121695.1 Spirochaetales bacterium
CAGGTCCACCCGAAGCACAGATATATAGGAACCACTCCGGTCGTGTCTGAAGCTTGACTTTTGTTAGTCTATGTTCTAAATTTTGACGCATCAAATATTGGCTGCTCAATTGCCGATATAGGAGTTTTGTATGGTAAAGAAGTTGCTGCTGTGCAGTCTCATTGCCCTTACAGGAGTCATGTCTGTCGTGGCAGGCGGGCGATCAGAACCCGACGACGTTCGGAGTACCGACGACTTGATCGATATAGTCGCAACAACAGGTATGATCGGCGATATCGTCGCCCATGTTGTCGGCAGTAGAGGATCCGTGTTCGTCCTCATGGACGACGAGATCGACCCGCATCTGTTTCGTCCAACAAGGTCCGACATTGCCCGCATGCAGCAGGCGGACATCATTTTTTACAATGGACTGAATCTCGAAGGCCAGATGGCCGACACCCTGGTGCAGCTTGCCCGGGAACGTCCGGTGTTTGCCGTTACCGAACTGTTCGAAGAATCGGTATTGCTCGAGGACGAAGACGACGACGACTACTTCGATCCGCACCTGTGGATGGATGTGTCTCTGTGGATGCAGGCTGTAGAGAAGGTTGTTTCCGCCATGTCGGAATTCGATCCTGCACGGGCTGACTACTATCGCGACAACGCGGACGCGTATCTGCTTGAACTCGCTGAACTCGACGCGTATGCGCGGGAGGTTATTGCAAGTGTTCCCGCAAACCGGCGTTTTCTCGTGACCGCACACGATGCCTTTCAGTACCTCGGACAGGCATACGGCATCGAAGTGATTGGCGTGCAGGGTATCAGCACCGAGTCGGAAGCGGGTCTTGAAGACATTAACAGCCTCGTGAACTTCATAGTACGAAATCAGATCACCGCCGTGTTCGCGGAGACGACCGTCGCAGATCGAGCCCTCATGGCGGTTATCGAAGGTGCGGCCGCGCAGGGTCACGAGGTATTGATCGGTGGCGAGTTGTTTTCTGACGCGATGGGGCCATCGGGCACCTGGGAAGGTACCTACATCGGCATGATAGATCATAACGTGACGACGATCGCGCGCACTCTTGGTGGATCGCCGCCGCCGCGCGGATTTCGCGGTAGACTGTCGCCGTAATCAGTTGATACTCTTTGGATCATGAAAAACTCAATTTTGAGTTTGCAGAAAAAGACACGTGGAGCGGCTCCTGTCCAGGAGCCGTTTGCTCCCGATCCTGCAGACACCTCTGCGCTGCACGTCCGTGATTTAACGGTGGCATATTACCGTAAACCCGTCCTGTGGGATGTCGATCTTGATGTCCCGCACGCCGTGGTGGCCGGGATCGTCGGACCAAACGGTGCAGGAAAGAGTACGCTCATAAAGGCGATTCTCGACCTTGTGCCCCACACATCCGGGACCGTCAAAATCTTCGGGCAGCCGTATCGGCGCCAAAGACGACGCGTGGGCTACGTACCGCAACGCGAGAGCGTAGACTGGGAGTACCCCATTACTGCGCTCGAGCTTGTTGCCATGGGCCTGTACCGGAAAATCGGATGGTTTCGACCCGTCGGGCAGGCCTACCGGAAGCAGGCGCTCGAGGCTCTTGCCGACGTTGGTATGGCGGACCTTGCACACCGGCAAATCAGCAGGCTTTCGGGTGGACAGCAGCAGCGCATCTTTCTCGCGAGAGCGCTGGTGCAGGACGCCGAGGTATACTTCATGGACGAACCGTTTGCAGGAGTCGACGCTTCGACCGAGAAGGCGATAATCGAGATCCTGCAACGACTTCGAGCCGACGGAAAGACGGTATTCGTCGTGCACCACGATCTTGAGACGGTGCGGCAGTACTTCGACTATCTCATTATGCTGAACATGCGCATCGTCGCGGCAGGTCCGGTTTCAGACGTATTTACGAGCGAAAACCTCAGACGCACGTACGGTGGACGGCTGACCCTGCTCGACCGGGCCGTGGATGCCATTGGAAGGACTCCGGAATGATGGTTGACCGGCTGCTTCGAGTGCTGACCCTTGCCGATTACAATACCCGGGTTGTCATGTTCGGCACCGTGATGCTCGGAGTAACCGGTGGTGTAGTCGGTGTGTTTCTGCTCTTGCGTCGGCGAGCGCTTCTGGCTGACGCTGTCAGTCATGCCGCACTTCCCGGCGTCGCTACCGCGTTTATGCTCGTTATGGCTTTCGGGGGCGACCCGAGAAGTCTGCCGCTTCTTCTGCTCGGTGCGCTTGTGTCCGGTCTGCTCGGCATGGTCTGTGTGCTCATGATTTCCCGCTATACCAGACTGTCGCAGGATGCGGCGCTCGGAATCGTGTTGAGCGTATTCTTCGGATTCGGCATTGTGCTGCTTGGGATCATACAGCGTATGCGAGGAGCTCCGGCAGCTGGGTTGAACCATTTCATTTACGGGCGAACCGCCTCGATGATTCGGTCCGACGCCCTGCTCATAGGTGTCGCGGCGATCGTGGTACTGGTGATCACCGTATTGCTGTTCAAGGAGTTTCGGCTGTTCACCTTCGATCCCGGATTCGCTTCGGGTGACGGATGGCCGGTACATCGACTTGATGCCCTGCTCATGACCCTCGTAGTTTCGGTTACGGTAATTGGCCTGCAGGCAGTCGGCATAATTCTCGTCATCGCAATTCTGGTTCTTCCGCCAGCCACGGCGCGTTTCTGGACCGACCGGCTGGCGCCGATGGTTGTACTGTCCGGCGTGCTGGGTGCCATCGGTGCCTACGCGGGTACCGCGCTCAGTGCAAGTATGCCTCGTATGCCCGCTGGTGCGGCAATCGTCGTCTCGCACGGTTCACTGTTCGTACTGAGTATGCTGTTCGGTCGGGTCCGCGGCGTGCTCCACGAACTGTCCGCACAACGGCGCCTGTCCCGGCGGACCCTGAAACAGAATCTCCTGCGTGCGCTCTATGAGTGCGAAGAGACCGGTGATATCGCGACTCCCGAAACCCAGACCTTGCACCTGTTGCGAGCGCGTGGGTGGTCGCCTCGTGAGTTGCGGATGGCTATCCGGCTTCTTCGTCGAGAAAAAAGCATCTACCAGTCGACCGATGGGCGGTGGCTGTTCAGCGAAGCCGGACGGGTCAGGGCCGCACGTGTCACGAGGAACCACCGGCTCTGGGAGGTGTATCTGCTCGAGCACGCCGATACGGCGCCCGCACATGTCGATCAGGGTGCTGACTATATCGAACATGTGCTCGGAGATGAACTTATAAGCGAACTGGAACGCGCGATACCCCGCTTTGGCAAAGTGGTACCGGCAAGTGTGCACGTGATCGACTCTGCAGGACGGCCTACATGATCTGGACCATGCTTGACACCTGGATCGTAGTCGCCGCCGTACTCGCTGGAGCGACCTGTGCGCTTGTCGGATCGTTTCTCGTGCTGAAGAAAGTCAGCATGATGGGAGACGCGATCAGCCATTCAGTGCTGCCGGGTATAGCAGTTGCGTTCATTGTCACGGGAACGCGTTCCGGGACCGCCATGTTTGTGGGGGCGGCAGTCGTCGGAGTTCTGACCGCGGTTCTGGTGCACGCAATTAATTACTATTCGCGACTCGAAGAGGGCGCGTCCATGGGAGTGGTGTTTACGGTCCTCTTCGCGATCGGGCTTATCCTTATTGAGCAGGCGGCTCGTCACGTCGACATTCATCCGGAGCACGTTCTCTTCGGCGCGGTCGAGCTCGTACCTCTCCACCTGGTTCAGGTGTTCGGATTCGCAGTTCCGCGTGGCGTCCTTATGTTGCTGGTGGTGTTTGCGATAGATCTGTCAGTCATTGCGCTGTTCTTCAAGGAACTGCGACTCGCCACGTTCGACCCGGAACTTGCGACCACTCTTGGCATACACGCGACCTACATTCACTACATGCTTATGGTGCTTGTTGCGCTTACTACCGTTGCGGCGTTCGAGGTCGTCGGCAGCATTCTTGTTATCGCCATGCTTATTGTCCCTGGCGCGACCGCCTGGTTGCTGACCCGACGGCTGTTACCCTTTCTTGTGGTAAGTGTCGGCGTAGCAGTCGCAGCAGCAGTTCTTGGCCATATTGCCGCGATCACGGTGCCACCATTATTTGGTTACGTGGATACGAGCACGGCGGGTTCCATGGCAACCGTGCTTGGCTGTATCTTCTTTGTTGCCATGTTCTGCGCACCTGAACAGGGCATTATCGCCCGTGGCTTTGACGTTGTGCGCCTTCGTCTTTCGATAGGTACTCAGGATGTTCTCGGGCTTCTTGCACGCGCCGCGGAACGGCCTGGTACGGACGCAGGACGTCTGTCGGCATCGGACCTGCGGACGCTGAGACGGTCACCGTTTGCAGCACGTCGCGTGAAGCTTGCGGCGATACTCGGTCTGCTGCGCATGAAGGGCCTCATTGCGCTTCGCAATGGCAGCTACGAAATGACCGTTCGTGGAAAAGAGCAGGGGCGGCAGATTCTCCGTTCGCACCGACTGTGGGAACGGTATTTTTATGACGACGGAAACGTCGACATGAGCGAGCTTCACCCTGCGGCAGACGTCCTTGAACATTACACGAGTGCCCGTCTTGGCGATGATCTATCCGAACGATTCGCCGGAGAGTATTCTGACCCGCAGGGTCGACCCATTCCCGACAAGGAGTAGCGTTGTGCCGACAAGCACAGTCGAACAGTATATTAAGACGATTTTTCAGCAGGAAGAACGCGCAACCGGTGGTATCGTGCAAATGAAGCAGTTGTCGGAAGCGATGGGAGTCACCCCGGGTACTGCAACCGCAATGGTAAAGCATCTGGCAGAACGCGAGCTCATTAACTACCTGCCACGCAAGGGAGTGCGACTGACGTCGCAGGGACGGGCGCTCGCGCTCACCATGGTTCGCCGCCACAGACTCATAGAAACCTTTCTCGAAAACGTGCTCGGCTATGACTGGAGCGAGATACACGAAGACGCCGAGCGCCTCGAGCACGCAGTCTCGGACAAGTTTATCGAACGCATCGACGCGTATCTCGGCTTTCCTCCTGCAGACCCGCACGGCGACCCGATTCCATCCGCCGAAGGTCACATTACCCGACGCGAGTCCGTTCCACTCGACCGCTGCGAGGCCGGCGACTCCATCCGCATCGCGCGCCTTCGAAACGACGACCCTGCTTTCCTGCTGCTCATGAAGGAGCAGCATCTGACACCTGGAGAGGCATTCGTCGTGACCGACAAGAACGAGACCGCGGGTACGCTGACTGTCCGGCATGAGCAGGCCGGGCGCTCGTCGGCAGTACCGTTCACCATAAGCATGGCCAACAGTGCCAGGATCATGGTGGAGACCGGGTCTGCGTGATCTGATCGCGATCTGCGCGCTTTACTATCCCCCTCATGTTCACTACCTTTGCGAACCTGGAGGAATGACTTGAACTTTACATTGCAGAATGGCCGGAACATCCCCGCCGTGGGTCTTGGAACATGGCGTGCAAAACAGGACGACGTGTATAAAGCGGTACTCAAGGCGCTTGACGCGGGCTACAGGCACGTCGACACGGCGGTGATCTACGGGAACGAAGAAGAGGTCGGGCGCGGCATCGCCGATTCGTCTGTGCCACGAACAGACGTGTTTCTCACGACT
This sequence comes from Spirochaetales bacterium, assembly GCA_007121695.1. Classification (GTDB taxonomy): domain Bacteria; phylum Spirochaetota; class Spirochaetia; order DSM-27196; family SKKC01; genus SKKC01. The sequence goes on from SKKC01000281.1 coordinate 5,590, forward strand.
AAAATCTGGAACACGATGCACACTCGTGATGCGGCTGCGCAACAGATCGACGAGTCGCTCTCGCGGCTGAAAACCGACTATCTTGATCTCGTGTTGATACACTGGCCCGGGAGCTACGAGCGAAACGCGGCCGTGTGGACAGCCATGGAAGACGCGGTCGATGCGGGCAAGATCCGAAGCATCGGTGTTTCCAACTTTCTGATCCACCACATCGACGCGCTTCTATCGACAGCCAGAATCAGGCCCGCGGCGAATCAGGTGGAGTGTCACATCAACCTGCAGAATACCAGACTGCAGCAGTACCTCGACGGGAAAGACATGCGTCTGGAAGCATACGCACCTTTTAAAAGCGACCGGATCAAGGACGTGCTCGACAACAAAACGCTCAACGAGATCGGGCGGTCGCACGGGAAGACTGCCACGCAGGTGGTGGTGCGCTGGCTTATGCAGCGGGGTATTGTTGCGCTTCCCAAGTCGGTGACACCGTCACGAATCGAAGAAAACTTCGACGTGTTCGATTTCGAGCTTACCGACGACGAAATGCTGGCGATCAGGAAGCTTAACAAGGGAGAACGCACGTTTCCCGAGCCCGATAACGTGGACTTCGGATTCGAGCACCTGTAGACACCGAGCTGTGACCGCGTCTACGGCAGTCGCAGAACAAACCGCGTACCGGGCGGTCCGTGGACTTCGAGCTGTCCGCCGATCTGCCCGGTAAGTGCGTGCACGAGCTGCATGCCGAGGGTGTCTGCGGTTTCGAGGGAAAAACCGTCCGGGAGACCGACCCCGTCGTCTTCCACGATAATGCGGCCGGAACCCCCGGCAGCTGGTTCGGCAATAATTCG
>SKKC01000322.1 GCA_007121695.1 Spirochaetales bacterium
GCATAGCCGAGCTGATCGCGTGTCGCATCGAATCGTCCGGCCTGGTTCTCGAGGCCCGCAGCTTCGAGAAACCCGTCGGAAGCGATGGGCACGACAAAGGCCTCTCCGGTTCCCGGGTCTCCTGGCTGGTCTCCAGACGCGGTCTCGTAGGTCGCGAGCACGCGTCCCCGCGCTGGCTGGTTCAGGCTGATCGTGCCCTGAGACAGCGACACGACCGCGTCGCGGTTCAGATCGAGCTCGCGATACCGTCGGCCGTCGGCCGCACGGGGTCCGGTCGAACCGGTCTCCACGAAAACCCGCAGCCCGCTGACCGGCCTGTCGGGAAGCACGAAGCGGATGCCTCTGCGGTAGCGTTCGCTCGCGATGCGGGCTTCAGCGAGTTCCGTGCCGCCCTGTATGCGCAGGATGTCGGGCTGCGACTGCTCGAAGCGGATCATCCCTTCGCTCGCCGATCTCTGACCCGCAAGCGAAATATCCGCGCCAAACACGGAAGAGCCGGCAGAACCGGACTCCATACCCGGGTAGTCGTCGATCGCGATCGGACCGAGTCCGATTCTCACCCGCTCGACGGTGTCCGACTCCCTGCCGTCGTAGCCGAAGAGAAGCGAATCAAGGTCAAAATCGTCTACAAAGACGGTTTCAAAGTAGTACCTGTCGTCGAGGCGGACCGACAGGGTCAGGTCGACTATGTTTCTGAATGCCGACGGAGAGAACCCGGGGAAAAGCACCTGATCGCTTCGCCAGCCGTCGCCCGATTCGTCCTCGCGCACGCGTCTGAGTCCGAGCTGAAGGGCGGCTCCCGCTTCCCAGCTCCCGTCAATAAACACGTCGACGCGGTCGCCACCCGGCGATGCCGAGAGCTCCTGCGCGCCTGCTCTTGCCAGCGCGGCAGACATGCCGATACTTGTATACAGGGAAAGAATGCTGCATATGAATCTGCGGAGAAACAGTTTCGAAGTGCTACTCATGAAGCCTCATGAGTGGAGTAATCTTGCAGATACGGCGCAAATCATTACTATATATCATACTGGTAAACCATGAATTCACAAATACAGACAGCTGCCGGGTTTATTGCCCGCCTTCTGGCGAATCCCGCGCTCAAAAGTTATACACCGCTGCAGAAAGAAGAGCAGATTCTTCAGTTCCTGAACGCGAACAGCGCGCAGCTCATGCCAACCCTGCGAAGCCCGCAGTTTTTCAGTGGATTGCCTGATCATGAAATTACCTCGCTTCTGATCACCGCGCTTACGAATACCATAGACACCGAGATTCCTGCGTTTCTCGATCTGATTCTCGACCGGCGCGTGAACTTCGACTTTATTTCATTCATGACACAGCGGGCGGACAGCAGCGCGCAATCTCGCGATCAGGTACGGAAACTCGTCGAAACCATGCTGTCGCGCCCCGAATCGCGCAGGGCGCTGACCGGTCCACTCGCGGCCGTGTACTACGGCATGTCGAAAAAATACCTCGACGAACTGTTTCAGCGCCGTGGGTACACGCATTTCGAGCTCACGAAGGTGCAGCGACTGCGCATGGGGCGCGAACACGTGCAGGCGATGCTCGACGTGAACATTATTCTGAAACCGGCTATTTACAGCGTGTCGGGCAGTGAAGGCGGCCAGAGTTCGTACTCGAGCGGCCTTGTACAGCCAGCCTTCGCGGAAACGGCTCGTTCGCTGCTTCTCAAGCGACTGCCGGCGGTTCCCGACTCGGTGGTTGCATCGTCCGTGCACGCGAACATGTCCTTCGTCGAGCATCCGTCTGTCGAAGCAACCGCGCGGCTTGCTTCGGTGTTTTCTGCCCGTGCGCGAGGGTATCAGCCGAATCAGCGGGTCGACCGCGGTGCCGATACCCCGGACAAGAGCTGGTTCAGCGTCGCACGGCGGAACTACAAGTTCTACGGGTTCGACGTCAAGATTCTCGACGAACTGTACAGCGTCGCGGCGGAACTGCTGTGGTAGGGCGAACGGGCGCGGCCCGCGCCCAGGGAGGCGGTATATATATGGATTCACCACGGACATCCCGTCTTGTCGGTATTCTCGAAAACATAGTCCTTGTCGCGATCGTCCTGGTCGTGATTCAGAGCTTTGTCGAGGACCTTGCCGAGCTGCTGGACTGGAGCTGGGGGCTGCGTCGAAACGTCCTATACGCTGCATTCGCGCTTGACCTGTTTTTCTCTGTCGAGTTTCTGACCAGGTTCTACGCTGCATTTGTACGCGGGAGCGCCCGACGGTATATGCAGCACGAACGGGGCTGGATAGACCTGGTCGCGAGCATTCCGCTTCTGCTCTTCGCTTCGGGTCCGCAACTTGCGGCGATCGCCACCGGTGGTGCGGCTATAGTCGGTGTCGGGCGAACGCTCAACCTTCTGAAGATTATTAAGGCGATACGCATTGCCCGCGTGCTTCGTCTGCTTCGCGCGCTCAAACTGTTCAGGAATATCAAGCACACGGACAGCGTCATAACGCAGAACCACGTTGCGCGCCTTGCCTCGCTGCTGGTCACGACCTTCGTGGCGGTACTCATGTTTTTTTCGCTTGTCGATATTGTCGCAAACCTCCCGGGCTTCGAACGGTCGTTTCGCGAGCGGACGCTCACCATTGCCGGTACAATCGCCGAGCAGGGACTCGCCGACTCGTCGTCCGAGTCCGCACTCAGAAGTTTCGTCGCCTACGAGCAGTCGATACTCGTCGTTCGCGAATCCGGGCACACGCGGTTCGCACGGTACCCGAACGAGGTGTTTTCACGTCAGTTTGGACCTGGGGACTACACCTGGATACGCTCCGGTTCCGTTGAAGTTTTTGTAAGCCTTCGACCCGTGTTCCGGAATCAGTCGCGTGACAGTCTGATATACCTGCTGGTCATCGTATCGATTATCGGTGTGTTGCTCTTTCTGTACGCTCCCTTCTTCTGCATGACCGTATCCGATCCGGCCTACGTCATGACCCGGGGTATGCGGGAAGCCGGGTACAATCTTCAGGTGAGTCTCAATGAAGACGGCGGCGACGACGAAATGACGGCGCTCGCTCGTTCGTACAACGAAGAATTTCTTCCGCTCAAGGCCCGAAACGCCGAGGAGAACGCCGCGAGCGATCTGACGCTCGACAGCCTTGGTGACCTTCTCGACCCGTCGTGACATACTGACGGCCTATGATGGCCGTCAGTATGATACAGATTGTTCTGGAATTGCCCGACGTTACTTCGATAAAAGAAAAACGCATGATCGTCGTGTCGCTGCGCGACAAAATAATCCGGAAGTTCAAGATAAGCGTTGCAGAGATAGATCTGCACGACAGCCTGTTATTCGGACAGATTGGAGCCGCAGTGGTCTCGAACAACAGACGCCACGGCGAAAAGGTCATGCAGAAGGTGTTAGGCTTTGTAGAGGATCAGGTCCCGGGTCGGCTGCACGACGTGCAGATACATACTGAATACTTTTCGTAGCACTATCAGCGCGGAAGTACGTACAGGTCGGGCAGGTGATATTCACCGTGCTTGCCCATGGCGGCAGCCTGCGCAGGCTTTTTTGTTCCGGGTACGGAAAAGTAGTGCTTCAGGGTTTCGTAGCCGTCCCCCGAGACTTCTATGCAGAACTCGGTTGACTGACCGTCCGACGCGTGTTCTTCGACCGCTCGTGGCAGAAAGGTATAGGTTCCCCGCGTGTTCACGGTTACATCGTAGGGGTTCGGCCAGCGTGAATCTTCCATGGCTACAGGCGTACCATTCCGGGTCAGAGAGACACTGACTCCAGCTGCCGGTTCAAACGACTGACCGCTGATTATACGACCGGTTATGGCAGGGTACACGTACACGACGTCGGCTCCGGGTCCCGAGTCGCGGTCCGGAGCATCGTAATAGGCTCTGCGTACTGACGTGACGCGTCTGAGGCCTTCGTGCGCGAGCGCGATCAGGTCCACCTTGCTCTGTGTATCGTGTTCGGTCTCGGATATGGTGTGTGCCAGGCCACGCCCGGAACTTACATATCGGGGAGCAATGCGATTCAGGACGTAGCAGGCCGCATCAAGCCGGCAATCAGCTCCTGTCGCATACCCGAAGCGTGGCGTCTGTTCTTCTTCGTTGCAGAGTTCCGTAATGACGCGAATTACATCGTCCTCGCGGAGATTATGCAGTTCCATCATCATCCTCCCCACTGAATTCCCGTCGAATGTCGAGGGTTTCGGCAATGGCGTCGATTGCCATGCGGAAATCTCGCACCGTTTCCTTCAGACTGAAGTAGTTCAGACCAGCGTAATACACTTTCGAGAAAACCGAAAACACTATTTCACGACGGGAACTCTGCACGTTCGTGTAGCACCCGAACTCATAGCAGATCTGAAACATTTCCTCGAACTTTCCCCGGACAAACTCTTCGAGAGAGGCCGAAAACGAAAAGCTGAAGGCTAATTCCAGAAACTTGCTGTCCCGATCGATAAACACGCCCGCCTGAAACTCGTCCTGCTCGACGCCAGTTGTATACGTCTCGTCTACCAGCTCTCCCTCCGCGCACTCGTATCCGAGCTCGCGGAACAGCAGGTTGACCCGACGTATACGTTCTTTCATGACCTTCGACTGTCTCATACTCATACGAGCTTCCTGAATACTGCGGAGACCGCGTGCGGGTCAAGGCCGGGGACGGGCCTGCACATGACGCGCACGCGACGAAGCGAGGCGGTAAACTCCCGTACCACGTCTGCGGTAAAGACGCTTCCGGCGTCGGGAAAACTGCGAATCGAGTCGCCATCGGCAATGGGCATGTCTACCTCGAAGGAAATCCGTTCCGGAATATCTATGACGATGTCCGACTCGGAAACGGGCACGGAAGAGCTGGAACGCAACTCGGAGGCAATCGCTGCTTCGACTTCGGTTCGTTTTTCGAGCTCAGTAAGCGCTACGAGCGAAGCCTCGGCGGGGTCGAAGCGATACTCGTCGACGACCTTGTGAAAGCGGCGCATCCACACATCCTGTATGAGCCGCGCCGAGGGACTGCCCGAGTCACGCATGACCCGTACAAACGACTCGTCGTCGAGATCGTACAGATCTCCGGGTGCGACAAATCCGTCTCGAAGCGATAGATACAGCGCTTTCTTGATCATGGCTGTAGCTATGCGAACCGTTTTATGCCAGTACACCGCGCGATACATGAGATATTTGCTGAACAGAATCGTTTCCACCGCCTGTATGCCGTCGGGCCGAAGCGCGAGCCGGTAATCCGGTAGCGGTACGAGCTGATCGACAACGAAATCGACGTCCTGAAGCCCGTACGGGACCCCGCAGAAGTGCGCATCCCGGTTCAGGTAGTCAAGCTTGTCCGGGTCGAGCGCGCCAGAGAGAATGGACCGGTACAGGCACACCTCGTTCCGGTCTGCGATTTCGCGGTCTTCGTCGATTATCGAAGCAACCATCTCCGGGTCCGCGCCTATATCGGTGCGGATCTGTTCGGCAAGGTCTGTTTCGGTGATCATTGTCGCCGCGAGCTGCTCGTGTTCAGTGAGCGGGAGTTCCTTGAGGCTGTGTGTGTACGGGAAGTGTCCAAGGTCGTGCAGCAGCGCCGCTGTCAGGAAGGAACGCACCCCGGTGAGTGTCAGCGGGGGACAGCCCGGCTCACTGACGACCTTTCGTATCATGCGCTTTGCAAGGTGAAATACGCCGACGCTGTGATTCAGCCGCGTATGCGTCGCGCCGGGATACACGAGATAACTCGGACCGAGTTGTCGAATGCGGGTCAGTTTCAGCATTTCGGGCCTGCCGAGAAGATTCACGAGAGGTTCTGACAGATATACGTGCTTCCACATTGGATCCCGTATGGGTCTGTCGTATTCATGCATGAGGTGATGAAGAATCCGGTCTTGCTCGGTCACGTGGTCCGAGCTTATCCGGGCATAATGGTCGTGTAAAGGGTTGATCTGCTACACTGCCGGGTGAGCGGGCGGAAATGAAACGAAGCGAGTTCTGGTCAGTTATCATTCGGGGGGTTCTCGTCGGAGTCCTGTTCGTGTCGTGCGAGGTGGTTTCCCGGGATACCTCACCCGGGGCCGAGCAGCCTGTCGCGGATTTCGCCGGAAATGTCGCACCTGGAAGCGACCCGCGCATCGATACCACGCAGACGGCGGGGCAGACAGCACCACCTGCCCCCGAACCCGTTGCGGTACCGCTTGAGTACCTCCTGCTTCCGCAGCACGCATCGCCCCGGGTCGTGGCGCCCCGGGACAGCGAGATCGGGGAACTGGGTACGGATTCCGGTTCCGGTGTCGAAGCGGAGCTGATCGGCTTCGTCGTAGAGGTGCTGAACCGCCTTGTGAACAGGGAGTCGGTTGCCGGGCTTGTCAGATCTGACCGGCAACGCATCGTCGATCGGCGGCTGCGGCCGGTTACGGAAGACGGGTACGCACCGGAACGTTTTCGGGTTGGGGTCCCGCAGCA
>SKKC01000138.1 GCA_007121695.1 Spirochaetales bacterium
GGCGGTATTGTTCTTCGTACCGATTACAGCGACTCGCGCATGTGGCGCGTAGCTCTCGTTCAGCAGGATGTCGACCCTCACCAGGGTGGAATTTCCGCGTATCGTGAAAGCCTCGATCGATCGATTCGGCAGAGCGACCTCGCGCTTGCGTCCGATCCATCCATAGAAGCTGTTATCTGGTCTGAAACGAGTTTTGTTCCGCCAATTACGTATCATCTTCAGTTCAGACCAAACCCCGATACGTTTCAACTCGTACGACGCATACAGGACTACATGTCCCGGCAGACCGTGCCGTTTATTATCGGTAATTCCGATGCGCGGCGGGTTCGTGGTGACGACGGCGTAGTGCGTCGTGTCGACTACAACGCTGCCGTCCTGTTCGAGAATGGGCGCATTGTAGAGACGTATCGCAAGATACACCTGGTGCCATTCACGGAACATTTTCCGTTCCAGCGAAGTCTCCCCTGGATCTACAATCTTCTTCTGGAATTTGATACCAACTTCTGGGGTCAGGGAGATGAGTTCACGGTTTTCGAGACGTCCGACGGGATTCGGTTTTCGACACCCATCTGTTTCGAAGACACGTTCGGCTATCTTTCGCGCGAGTTCGTCAGGCAAGGTGCCGATGTCCTGGTAAACCTCACGAACGACCGATGGGCGGAGTCCGTCGCTGCCGCCATGCAACATTTCGCCATGGGTGTGTTTCGATCCGGAGAAAACCGTCGAACCACCGTGCGAGGGACGAATGGCGGAATGACGGCGGTCATTACACCGAATGGTGTCATTAGCCACATGCTTGAGCCACTCGTCGAAGGGCATCTCATTGCAGATGCGCCGGTGTACAATGATTCGACAACGATTTACACTCGTTTCGGTGACTGGGCTGCATATCTCTTTCTCGGCGCAGCGCTGATTCTGTTTGGGGTTGGGAGTATCCGGTTGTACAATACCCGTACGGCAAAGTGAATACGACGGGTGACGGGTACCCGGTGGAGAACAGTATGGAAAACAGCGAACGCATTCTGATTGTAGACGATGAGCAGATAAACCTCGAATTTTTCGAGGTTATGCTGTCCAAGCTGGGATTCACCGTCTACACGGCGGTGGACGGCGAGGAGGCGCTCGAGCGGGTATGTGAACTCGAACCCGACCTCATTATTCTCGATAACATCATGCCGGGAATGACAGGCTGGGAGGTCACGAAGGCGCTCAAACAGGAACCTGAGTACGCTTCAGTTCGGGCAGTCCCGATTGTCATGTTCTCCGCGATGGACGACATACAGGACAAAATCGAGGGGTTTGAGCTCGGTGTTGAAGACTACATCACGAAGCCGTTTAACTTTTCCGAGGTGCTCGCGCGAATAAAGGCGGTGCTTCGTCACCGCGACATGTCGGAAGAGGTGCGAAAGCGAGAGCATCGGCTCCGACTTGTCGAAAGTCTCAACGATGCCCTGTTTTCCTTCGCGGAGTCCGTTTCCGACAGACTCGAGCTTATTCACTCCGAGGCGGAGGCGGTGAACGCCAGCAAGAGTGAACAGGCCGAATCTTTTGTGGAGACCGTACGTGCACAAACCACCGGTACGCGCGGCGAACTCGAAGAGTTGCGGAAACGGGTGGACAGTCTGCGTGCCGAGCAGGACACCATCAAGCAGCAGGAAACCAGTGTCGATCAGGTGGCCCGACGCTACCACGGCCGTTTTGAGGCTACACCATGATTTCTGATACCAAACGAGCGGTGCTTGACCTGTTTCACGAAGGCAGAAATCACTACAAACTCATGGAGTTCAGCGAGGCGATCGAGTGTTTTGATCGGGCGCTTGAACTTGATCCGGAAGACGGCCCGTCGCAGGTATATCTGGAACGTTGCCGGCATTACGTCGAACACCCGCCTGAGCCCGACTGGGACGGTGTATTCGTCATGCAGACAAAATAGGCAGCAGAGGAACAGCAGCAATGGCACGAAATTCGCAGAATAAGCTTCCGAAAACATCGACGCGTCTTGGAGTCAGCGCGCAGCTGAAAGGCAAGCTCAAATTCAGGGATTCACTTCGCGTCAGCGGTAGTTTTGAAGGCGAAATCGAGTCGGAAGGCTTCCTGTATGTAGACGCAGGCGCAGTGGTGAAGGCCGACATTCGTGCCCGCTCGGTCGTCCTCGGCGGAACCGTTCGAGGGAACGTCCACGCCTCCGAACGGGTCGAAATGCTCCCGTCCGCCCGGGTGTACGGAAATGTGAGAACCGCGAGGGTTCGCATCGGTGAAGGGGTGGTTTTTGAAGGGCAGTGCGAAATGATACGCAACGCTTCCTCGGTCGATGTGTTTGCGGTCCCTGCGAATCAGCTTCGAAAGAGCATACAGGACATATATCAGACCGAACTGTAGACGTATACTGCAGTGCGCGCGTGCGTACGGCGCGGTTGACAGCCGAACTGCCAGCGTCTATAGTCTGAATACCGATCCGGAGAAATGGAACCTCGTTTGGCCCCAGCTAAGTCCGGATAATCCAGGTCAGTACGTTTCTTTATGGGTGCGAGGTCGTCGATCTGCACGTAATGTAAACGCTCAACCGCAAACTGTGTATTACCCGAAATCGGAAAACAGAACAAACAAAACAGGACCACGTGTTTCACAACGCTTACCATGGCTGGATTCCATGAACCGGCCGGTCACCGCGGAGATTTTTGCATGGCAATAATTCGAAAAAAGCGATCCCAGGACGCTTCTGAAAGCGGCTCGGACGAGTCGCAGCTGGAGCTCGGCCAATCCTCGTCCGACACGGCAGCGGCCCCGGCCGCGTCTGAAACGACGGACGATTCTCCGAAGCAGTCAGCTGACGCGACCGAGAACAGTCCCCCGCCGAAAAAGAAACGGACCAGACCGTCAGCCGACGCAGGCGGACCGACGGGATCCGGAGACAACGCGCAGAGTAACAACGGATCCGGGCAGAGCAATAACGACGGCGCCCAGCCGAGTTCAAACGCCAGCCACGGCTCTGACGATTCCAGTAACAATTCTCGCCGGTCGGGAAAGCGGAGCAATAACAAGCGCCGGTCCGGCAGGGGCGACAACAACAACCCGCGTTCGAGTCAGCGGTCTTCGCGAGGTGGAAACGACGACGGCAATCGCCGTGAGAGTACGCTTGCGTCGGCAGGAGACTATCGTGCGCTTGCTGGCAGCGAGACGAACGACGGGAAAGCGATTTCGATAAATGACCTCATCTGGATGAATCTTCGGGATCTGCGGGAGTTCGGCACGACCTTTGGCATGAACCACGATGATCTCGTTGCCATGAAGAAACAGGAAGTTATTTTTGCTGTCCTGAAGGCGCATACCGAACGTAACGGAACGATTTATGCCTACGGTTCGCTCGAGATACTGCCCGACGGGTATGGCTTCCTGAGAAGCCCTCAGAACTCGTATCTGTCAGGTCCGGATGATATATACATTTCTCCGTCACAGATACGACTGTTCAATCTGAAAACCGGTGACACAGTGTACGGCCAGATTCGGCCGCCAAAAGAAGGCGAACGCTTTTTCGCGATGCTTCGGGTGGAAACGGTTAACTTCGATCCCCCCTCGGTCGCACAGAATCGCATTCCCTTTGATAACCTGACGCCCCTGTATCCGGATGAGCGGCTGAATATGGAGACCGAAAGCCAGGAACCGGCCACCCGTATGATCAATCTGTTCTGTCCGATAGGAAAAGGCCAGCGGGGCCTGATTGTGAGTCCTCCCCGAACCGGAAAGACGGTGTTACTGCAGAAGATCGCGAACGCAATTACGTCCAACCATCCTGAAGTGTACATGATAGTGCTGCTCATAGACGAGCGCCCCGAAGAAGTCACTGATATGCAGCGCAATGTCCAGGCGGAGGTAATCGCATCTACCTTCGACGAACAGGCGACGCGACATGTGCAGGTTGCAGAGATGGTACTCGAGAAAGCCCGTCGTCTCGTCGAGCATGGCAAGGACGTTGTGATCCTTCTTGACTCGATCACACGTCTTGCGCGCGCGTACAACCAGACTGTTCCGACCAGCGGCAAGATCCTGTCGGGTGGTGTCGACTCGAATGCACTGCATCGACCGAAACGATTTTTTGGCGCAGCTCGAAACATCGAAGACGGGGGCAGCCTGACAGTCGTAGCAACGGCGCTCATCGAAACCGGTAGCCGAATGGACGAAGTTATTTTCGAAGAATTCAAGGGAACCGGTAACATGGAGATCAATCTCGATCGGCGCCTGTCCGACCGGCGTCTGTTTCCGGCCATCAACATTAAACGATCGGGTACACGTCGGGAGGACCTGTTGTTGACCGAGGAAGAACTCAACAAGATGTGGGTACTGCGGAAGGTCATTAATCCCATGGACGACGTGGAAGTGATCGAGCTGCTTATTGACAGAATGCGCAAGACCAAGAACAATGAGGCTTTCCTGAGATCTATGAATACTTCATCGGTTGCCGAGTAGGGCGGTGACTGGAAACCGCGTTTCGGCGCGGAAGGCGTTGTGCGTGCCGCAGGTGCGGGCGTACAGGAAAAAGGAGATCGTGTTTTTATGAAGAAGGATATACATCCGAACTATCGTCCCGTCGTATTCAAGGACAGTGCGTCCGGAACCATGTTTCTGACCCGGTCTACAGTGGAGACCTCGGCAACGGTGGTATACGAAGACGGGAAGGAATATCCCATGTTTGAGGTGGAAATCTCGAGTGCTTCGCACCCGTTTTATACCGGAAAGCAGCAGCTTGTTGACACCACTGGTCGTGTCGAGCGCTTCAAGAAGCGGTACAATATCAAGAACTAGAGTCGGGTTCTCGCATATGCAAGAGCGATGGTGTCTTCACCATCGCTTTTTTTGTTCACAAGCCCTCATTCCGACGCAGCTTCACAAAAAAGCCGAAAATCGACGCGATGGTGATACCCAGCATGCCGACGGCAAAGACATCACCGACCGTAGAGTAGACCGTCAGGCCTTGTCCCCGGTAGATGGGCACTTCTGCAAATAACACGCCTTCTTCGAACATGGGGATCGAATCCTGAAGGCGGCCGTGGCGGTCGACAATGGATGTGAGCCCGGCGTTCGTCGATCGGACAAGCGGAAGACGCGTTTCGATGCTGCGAAACCGTGCTGCCGTGAAATGCTGGGTCTGAGCAGAATCCGTTTCGGACCATGCGTTGTTCGTGAGGTTCAGAAGCACGTCCGCACCGGCCCGGTGAAACGCCCGGACAACACCGGCGAATGCGTCTTCGAAGCAGATCGGTGTCGCGGCGTACACTGGTCCGTCGCGGCCTGGTATCTCGAAAATCGTCATTCGGTCCCCCGGTTCCCACACAGCCTGTATGCCGACCATCTCGAGATAAAACCGTTGCATGGGCTCCCACTCCCAGAAGGGAACGCTTTCGGCGAAGGGCACAAGCTGCCTCTTGCCATACACCGCAGACACGCTACCGTCGGGTTCGAGCAGCATGGAAGCGTTCCAGGCTATGCCACCGCGACCATGCGGAAGATACGGAGATCCGGTCAGAAGCGGGACCGGTGAATCGCGCAGAAAGTCACGAATCGAGACGTCCTGCGGAACCCGCTCGAACCATGAATCTGCGTAGGTGACATATGGTAGCCGCAATGATGTCTCACTCCATATCAGCAGGTCGGGATCGTATCGCCGCAGCGCATCCTGCGAGAGACGGATCAGCGTCCGTAGCGTCTGTTCTTCGTTTCCCGTTTCCCAGGAATCAGAGTTCTGCTGCACCAGCGCGACACGAAGACGGGTGTCGGTAGCAGGCTGATCGTTCAGGCGTATGACGCCGTACATTGCAACCGAAAGAACCAGTATCAGGGCGAATACAGCGTGGCGGTACGTCACGCGATGGCTATCGGGCTCCTGGTGAGAGAAACGCAGAACGGCTTCACCGGCGAGTGACTGCAGGTATACGGCAACGAACGTTACGCCGTAGACCCCGGTAAGGTCCGCAATCTGGGTAAAGACAACAAGATCGGCAAAAGGATACGCGGCAAGGCCCCACGGGTAGCCAAGATAGCCAATACTTTTGAGAAACTCGTAGGCAGTCCAGACGCTTGCAAACAACAGCGGGCGCAGGTCTGTCCGCAATCTGGTTACCGCATACAGCGCAAGGGCGAGCAGCCAGTTGTATCCGATATAGCCGACAATTGGTCCTCCAAGTGTCCACACACTGAAGTCGCCGAAGTTCGCCAGCCAGAAGTTTCCCAGGGCGGTGGATATCGCACCGAATATGATTCCTGCGATGATTGCTGTCCGTCGGTCCGGAGCAAGGACGAACGCCGCGTACAGCGGGCTCAGGGCCACAAGACCGAGGAGCGGACTACCAAAGAGAAGGATCTCATTTGGGAGCGCAAGCGGAAAAAAAACGCTTGAGGTGAGTGCAA
>SKKC01000417.1 GCA_007121695.1 Spirochaetales bacterium
CGGTAGAGATTGTCGATACGAACTTTGCGTCGCTCATTCCGGCGGTCGATGCAAATGAAATTGATATTATTATCGCTTCCATGAGTCGCAGCCCCGAACGCGCGCAGGCGATCGATTTCTCTGACACCTACTTCTATTTCAAGATAATCAGCCTGGTGAACCGCGATTTCGCCGAGGCCAATGGGATCACCATCGATTCTTCGCGCGACGAGCTGACCGCCATAGACGGCGTACGTTTTACGGGCATTACCGGACAGGTTTCCGCAAGCCTTCCTCAGGAGCTCGGGTTCGATGTCGAGATCGCGACCAACCTCGAAGCGGCGGTTCTGAACGTGGTGCAGGGTTCATCTGACGTGTTAATGATGAGCGCATTCCCGGTCACTCGCGGTCACCTCGCGAACCCTGACGACACGATTGTTCTCTGGGATCCCTTTGTTTCGAGCCCCATTGCCATGGGTGTGCGCCAGGGAGACAGTGAACTGCTCGAGCAGGCGAACTCGTTTATTGCTACCCTGGATGAACCGGGTGGTCTGTACGAAGAACTTGCCGAGCGCTGGGACGACGAGATGCGAGCGCTCCTTGGCCGCTACGGTCTTGAGTTCTTCCTGACTGCAGACTGATAGCTGAAACGAATGATTCGTAGCAACGGGGCAGCGCTGTCGCCGAAAGAGGCCCGCACCGAGAATTTCGGTACCACGGTGGCGTATGCCCTGGCAATCGGCACATTCGTACTGCTGGCCGTGTTTGTCGTCATGCGACAGACGCGGCCGTTTGATCTCGCGGCGGTGCTCCCGTATCGGGACGACATAATGGCGGGGTTCTGGCGAACGATCTGGGTGTCGCTTGTGTCCCTGATCTGGAGCACCTCGCTCGGCTTCTTCTTCTACCTGTTGTCTGCATCCCGGGTTCGCTACTTTCGCGCGTTCACCGACGTCTTTACCGAGATCATCTACGGCACACCGCTCCTCGTCATGATCATGATCATGGCCTTTGTTATTGGTCCCGCGTTCGGGTCGCGAAACAGGGCGGTCATGGGCTACGTCGGGCTCATTGTCTATATCACCCCGTATATGACAAACATTTTCAAGTCGGCGATTGCGAGCATAGGGTCCGAGCAGTACATGGCCATGGACCTGTTCGGGTTTACCCCCTTCCAGCGGTATCGCTACATTATTATTCCCCAGATTGTCCGAATCCTTATGCCGCCGCTCATGAATAACTTTTCTCTGATAATCAAGGGAAGCGCCCTGCTGAACGTGCTCTCGTATCGCGAACTGTTCTACGAGGTAACGCTCATGACAAACAATAATTTTCGTTTTGTCGAAGGGTTTCTGCTCATGTGGGGGCTGTACCTGATAATTACCATCCCGCTTTCCCAGATTACAAAGTGGATCGATAGACGCTGGGGTATATGAGGCTGCCATGAAGATCGAACTGGACGGGCTGACCCATCGCTACGATGTCGACGTGCTTCGCGACCTTGCCATCAGCATAGAAGGCTATTCGTCGATCGCGATCATCGGGGTGTCGGGCAGCGGAAAGTCGACACTTCTGCGCATTCTTTCCGGGCTGGAAAAACCGACACGGGGGCACGTGCAGGTCAACAGCCACGACGTAACTGCGCCCGAGTACCGCAAATCAGTTGGATTCGTGTTTCAGAGTCATAATCTCTTTCCGCACCTGACGCTGCTTCAGAACATTACGCTGGTTCTGGAGAAAACCCGTGGCTTTACAAAAAAAGAGGCGCACGAACAGGCAGAAAAGTATCTGAGCCTGCTGCACCTGAGCGATCAGACCCACAAGCTCCCGCGGAACGTCTCCGGCGGACAGGCGCAACGGGCGTCACTCGCCCGCGCCCTTTCGGTAAATCCGGAAGTCATTTTTCTCGACGAGCCGACCTCGGCGCTCGACCCAGTGCTTACCTACGAGGTGCTCAGTGCAATCAAGGAGCTGCGCGAACTCGGCATGGAGTTTGTTCTTGTGTCGCATGTCATGAGTTTCGTACACGATTTCGCCGACTACGTCGTTTTCATGAAAGACGGAGAAATCGCAGAGCACGGCCCGCCGGCCATGCTCGACAATCCACAGACCCAGGCGCTGAAAGACTTCATGGAGAAGGTGCCGTAAGGTCTCAAACCTGTCGAGCCGCCCGCTTTCGCAGTAACACCGTTCCTCCGACCCCCGCCACAGCAACGAGAATCAGCAGTGAAACTCCAAGAACGGGGCGTGCCGCGACCCATGCTATGGCAACCGCAAGCAGGAACAGCGGGGTTACAACCGCAAACGACACAAGTCCAAGCCCGCCGCGGACAATTCGGCCGAGAAAGGGCAGAATGTCTGACGCTACTGCAAGCGGCTTCAGTACCAGGCTCAGGCCGATGATGAGCATCAGGTAGGCTGCGAAGCGCAGGCCCCAGGTCAGCAGGCGGTTCGTTGCGATTGCGTCTTCGAAGATTTCGTTTGCAGTGGCCACCCCCGGTCGAATAAACTCGAGCTGATTTCGGTTACTCGTCACAAACGGAGCAAAGCCGTCTCCGACCTGCGCGGCAACAATCGAGGCATCTCGGGCCGGTACTATTTCGAATCGTATGCGTGCGTCTCCAATCTGTGGTGAGGACGGGTTCTCACCACGGTAGAAGAGTCCGTCGTGTGCCATGAGTCCCTCGATTCCCGAGGCTGTAAGCTCAGCTGCCCCGACATGCAGTCGTTCGAAATTGCTGAATGCCTGTACCTGTCGCGAGTTCAACGAAAACGCGCCAAGTTGCGCGCTCGGCTGGTTTGCCATGAGTTCCTCGAATGGCATGGCACCAGGGTTCACGTGATCAAAACTGTTATGGAAGCGACTCGAATCAATGAGATTTCGGGACCAGACGCGTTCGTAGCTGTAGGTCGTGACTCGCTCTTCGCCGCCCCCGACGGTGGTTCGCGTTTCGGTGCGGCTGCTTTCGCGCCACTGATACATTTCCACCGTTCGTCGCAGCCGAAGCGCATCGGACGCGGTTACCGAGAATACCGGATCATTCAGGTCCCCGGGTACGACGACCGAACCGGTTACATGAACAAGCGCTCCCTCATTGGCCGGGTCTACCGTAGACGAATCAACCGTGATAACAAGCCCCTGCCCTTCCTGAAGCGACTCGAACGTACGCACTGCCCGCGATTCATTCCAGAAAATGACGGGAAATGCCGCGACGAACAGGAGAAGCCCGACCACAATGCCCCCGATCGCACTTCCCATACGTTGTCCGAACCCGCGACGTTCCACGACCCTGTTACCTGCTGGTCTCATGAGATTCCTTCCTCTGTGTCTTGTATGTGATAGAAACTATCACAGAACAGACATTCTATTCCATCGGAAGGTTTTGGGAAAATGGCTCGGTCGGCGGTGCTTCTTCGACGGCACGCCACCCACGTCCGGGCAAGGCGAGACGAATTCTTCTTGGCTGTTCGTATAAAGCAATCTATAATTACAGAACGAATCAGCGCTGACTTTGTTCATGCAGCGTGCCTTTGTTGATTCTGGGGGGATGTTCGGTACGACCTCGTGCCGTGCCGGTCTGGCTATTGTCAGAGGAGACCTTCAGATGAGGCGATTAATCATTACCACCCTTGGTGTGGGAGTACTGGTCATTCTTTTTTCGGGCTGCGAGACGATCCGACGGTTTACCGGTATTGGCCCGAGCATTTCGACACAGGCGCTCACGATCGACTTTCGTCCGGGCGAACAGCTGGTGAGCACCCGGGATTCCGACAGCATCGCGAACGACAGTTTTCGAGCTGCTCGCATCATGACCGCCCCGAGTGATGCAACCCAGGGACAGGCCGAGGTTATACTCGCGAATGGAACCCGGCGGTGGTCACGGCACGTTCTGGAAAGCCGGAAGGCAACTCCCGCAGATCTGTATGTGGGACGTATGGTGCTGTACATGCGGTGGAGCAACTACAGCAACGACCGGATGACGCAGGACACGTATCGAAACTCTGACTGGAACTTCGGCCGTGTGACATCTGTGGACCAGCTTTTTCGCGGGCGCGTTGAAGTCGCAGGACGGGACCTGAATGTTAACTGGGTACGCGTGTCCGATGCCCTGGTAGAGTAGGCTGTTGCATCGTGCGAGGAGCCTGGTTTGGACGATTCTGACAGATGTGCGGTAAAGACCCTCGGTTTTATACTGGACAGCTCGGCCGATTTTATTACGCTCATTTCGCGCGATTATCGCTACGAGGTGGTTAACGCTACCTACTGTTCTGCAATGGAGAAGGAACGGGACGCCATTCTCGGCAGAACCGTGGCAGAGGTCTGGGGCAGCGACAGCTTTCATGCCCGCATAAAGCACCACATTGACCTGTGCCTCGCTGGATCACAGGTCGAGTACGTGTCCTGTTTCTCCTTTGGGCCCTTTGAGAGACACCTTCAGGTTACCATGACGCCCTACCGGTCTGAGGGAGACGAGGTATCGCACGCGCTTGTCTTTACACGGGACATTACAAACCTGAGCCAGGTTGAATCGAAGCTGCATGAGTACGAGTACCGGGACCCGACGACAGGGCTTTTGAACCGGAAGTCGCTCGAACGGGTGCTCGACGATATCCTTGTGAGCGAGGTTGCGATTCTGTTCGTGCGTCTGAGCGGAATCGGAGAGGTAAACCGTATCTACGGGCACCGTTTCGGCGACCTCTTGCTCGAGGATGCCGCGTTGCGCATTCGCAAGCATCTTTCGCCCATGGACGACCTGTTCCGCTTCAACGGACACGAGCTGGTGGTTGTGTGTCCGGAAACGACACGAAAAAGCGATACCGCGCGGCTGGCACAAACCATGAGCGACGCCATTGCCGTACCCTATACCTTCCAGAACCATGTGCTTTCCGTGCGGGCGGCAATCGGCATTGCTCTTGCCCCGGACGACGCGGAAGACTCGCGTGAACTCATACAGCATGCGGCGTCTGCGTGTACCGAAGCACACAATCATGGGGTGCCGTTTCGCATGTATAACAGGAAGCTCCATGAAGTTGCGACCATGCGGCTGACCCTGCTTTCGGACCTCCGTGTTGCGTTCGACGAACAGCAGTTGTTGTTGTATTATCAACCTATTGTCGATCCGGCAGGCGTGATTCGCGGGGCGGAGGCGCTGGTTCGCTGGAACCACCCTGTACACGGACTCCTTCCGCCTGGTCGCTTTGTTGGTCTTGCCGAAGAGTCCGGCCTCATTGCACAGCTTGACCGCTGGGTGCTGTTTACCGCGGCGCGGCAACGTGCCCGCTGGAGCGCGGAGCCTGACTTCTACGTATCGGTCAACCTCAGCGCAGGTGAGTTTTCGCAGGGTGACCTTCCCGATATCGTCGCTGGTGCCCTGCGAGCAGGAGGGGTAGGGAACCCGGGCCAGCTGAAGCTCGAGATCACCGAGAGTTGTTCAATGCAGGATCCGGAGCGCGTTATCGAGCGGATACGTGAGCTGCAGACCATGGGGATTGATGTCTGGATTGACGATTTTGGCACAGGCTATTCGTCGCTCAGCTCTCTGAAACAGCTTCCCGTTCCGATTCTGAAACTCGACCGCGCGTTTGTCATTGAGCTCGATGAATGCCCGGAGGATGTTGTATACGTATCGTCGATACTCAATAGCGTACGCTCGCGGGGCAAGGAAACCCTGATCGAGGGTGTAGAGACACCGCAACAGTATTCGATTCTCCGCCGCATCGGGTGCGTCGCCATGCAGGGCTACTACTTCTGCCCGCCGGTCCCGGCGGACACCATGGGCCACCTTATCGAATCCGGACAGGCGCTTCCACGACCGGAATAGGGTGTGCCTGCGCTCTGTTTACTCCGCTCGATCACCTTCAATATCGCCAAGCTGCAGTTCAAGCGCACGGACGGAAATGCTTACTTCAAGTACCAGAATTGCGAGCGATACGAGCATCGCAACCAGGGCTGCAGCGAAAAAGACCGCAGCCAGCAGCATCAAATCGAAAAACAGCACGATCATCGAAAGGACACAGAGCAGAAGCGAGACCGCGCCGAACACCTGCATGTTGCGGATCAGGAATATGCGCCTCCTCAGATTGGCGATCTGGGCCGCGAGCGTTTCGTGACCGGCTGAGTTCGCCGTCTGCGAATCTGCAGCGACACCTGCACGGAGCCACTGATCGTGCAGCGTCCTGACCAGATTCGCGTACGAAAGAAAGCGGTTCGTATACGACAGAAACAGAAGCGATACTGCCGGGAACAGCAGCGCGGGCGTGGCGAAGGTGAGTTCCATTCCATAAGCGTACCTGCGGGGTCCGTACCGGTCAAATACCGGCTGGTCAGTTCCCGGGGTGCCGCTCCCGATACCGCTGCGCCGCGTGGGGTGCGATCGCCTCGAGCAGGTGCTGAAAGGTCTGCCACGTTTCGGCGGGTATAC
>SKKC01000383.1 GCA_007121695.1 Spirochaetales bacterium
CTGTACGACGCAGTCAGGCAGGGCGATCCCTTTGCCCTGCAGATGCACCAGGACTTCTGCGGTGTGCTCGCGCAGGTCGCCGCCATTCTCGCGAGCACCATTGCACCCGACCGGGTGCTCTTCGGCGGTGGGGTCATGGGCTCAGCAGATCTGATTCTTCCGGAGGTCATTACGCAGTTCGGACGCCTTGTCATGCCCCACGTTCACGAACACGTTCGTATAGACGCCGCCCGGCTTGGTGCGGACGCCGGGCTCATTGGAGCTGCCCTTGCCGCACGACAATCGGTAGGAGACGCGCAGTAAGACCTCGAGATCGCAGGCGTTGAACTATATGCCACCGTCTGAAACAATGGTCTGAGTATGCGGCAGTTCGTTTCACTTCTGTCAGACGCATGGGGTGTTGTTGTCCGTGCACGACGTACACTCGCGCTCTGGAACCTGTTCTCTATTGCAATTGCAGCGATTCTTATCGCCCCGCTTTCCTCGGTGATACTCGGCCTCGGATTCTTTCGGAGCGGAGAACTCGTAATCGGCAACCTCGAGCTCGTCGATTTCGTTCTTTCTCCTGCCGGAATCGTGTATGTCGTGCTGGCCGGAAGCCTGCGGCTTGTGGTGATCGCAGCGGGTGGGGGTGGTACGCTTGCCGTTGTACTGGACTTCCTTCTGAACCTCTTTGGGTTCAGTCTGCTGGTTGCGCTCACGACACGCATCTGGCGCGAGCATATCGGCTACACTTCGGAACCCGCGAAGATCCCGATACGCGGCGGCTTGCGGGCGATCACGAGCAGCAGTCTCCGTTCGATACGGTATTGGACGCGGCCACGCAGACTCGCACCAGCGCTCCTTGTTCTTCTGATCGTGTCGGTCGCCGGAAGCGGCAGCATTATTGCGACGCTTCCGGATCCGTCGACCGTCGTGATTTCCGCTCACCGAGCGGGCCCTCCCCCGGCCCCCGAGAACACGCTGTCGGCGCTGGAAGCCGCGATTCGGGACAGAGCCGACTACAGCGAAATAGATCTGCTGCGCACGTCTGACGGTACTATCGTGATCGTTCACGACGAGGATCTCATGCGGGTAGCGGGCGATCCCCGGCGTATCGCGTCGACCCCCTTCGCCGAACTCGCCGACGTGGTGCAGGTACCCGACGACGGAAACCCGGAGTCTGAGCGGCGGATCGCCACTCTCGAGGACTTTCTTCGACGGGCAGACGGCCGGATACGCCTCATGATCGAGTTCAAGTACTACGGCTTCGACCCCGACCTGGTCCCGCAGGCGATACAGGAAATCCGTGCCCACGGGAGCGAGGACGAGGTACTACTCATGAGTCTGAGTCTTCGCGCCGTACAGCAGGCAGCCGACCTCGCGCCCGATATCCCTCGTGGATACGTGACCGCTGCAGCGATCGGAGACATGACGAGGCTTCCGGTTGACTTCGTGGCTGTGGCTGGTGGTCGAATTACTCCTGCCCTGCTCCGCGACGCCGCTGCGGCCGGCATAGCCGTTCACGCGTGGACCATTAACAGCCCCGTGGCGGTTGTTGACCTGATTGACCGCGGGGTGGACGGAATAATTACGGACTATCCGGCAATGGTCGTGGCCATCCGTGAACAGATGGCCGCGATGTCGCCAGTGGAACGGATGCTCCTGCGTTATGGGCGGTTGGTGTCGATGGAGAGCGCTACAGAAACGTCGGGATCCGGACACACTACCGATTAGTCTCTCGAGTCAGCTCGTTACAGGGGAAACAGGACGTCGCCCCGGAATATTATCCAGTGGAACGATGGGGCGTGGTGTGTTCCGATACGGCAATGCAGTAAGATCTTCATTGCTGTCGCCGGGGGTCAAAGCAACAATGGACCGAGAGGCTATGCTGCGGTACTCGGGACCCTGGTACCCGCATTTTACGAACAACACCCGAAACGTAGCGGGATCAATGTCGCAGTCCATTATGAGTGAAGGTTCGTAGGTAGCGACTCTCCTATCAGTTACGAGGCAGGTTATACCTTGCGATTCAAGGACTACAACACTTACACGGTCAAGGTCGTGAACCGCGTGAACTTTGCAATCCCACACGAATGGCTGCGAAGAGGTGTGACTGACAGTACCGATGCGAAGCCCATGGAGTATCGCATCACTTTGGTGAACCTCGAACCAGGAACGAGCGATGCTGTAGGCGTCTGGATCAGCGATGGCCGAGATAAGAGCAGACGGAAGGCGCTCCTTCACAGCGTGTTCGAGAACGACGCTCATGTTTTGAAGTGCTCCAGCCGTCGGATTGTCACCTGAATCAGAAATGATTACCGGTAACTCCGGGCGGTCAGACGCGATAAACTCAAGGGCCACTTTAATCGCGTCTTCCAGACACCGCGTCTCGGTGGTAAAGTTAAAGTCCGACTGAAACGCCCATACCATATCCGCGATCCTGACCGCTTCACCCCTGGCGATTTTCAGTGCGTCTGGCCAGTATGTAACAGCAATTGACACGCCAGCATGTGGAGTATCTGCCCACGGAAAGCCAAGAAGGACAGAAGCGGCGCTTACCCCCAAGTGTCTAAACGTCCCTTCGGTCTTTTTCAGCTCGCCAATAATTACGCTCATTGGAGGAACACTGGTCTCGCTCTTTTCTCCAGCAATAAGCAGCGGTACCCTTTCAACAATGGTCTGGGGGCGCTGCGAGCGCTTGAGAGCCTCAACGACCATATTGGCGGCATGCTGGCCAGTGGCGTACTCATCTACATGCGGCGCTGTCTTGTAGCCAACAAGGCCATCTATGTTTTCGAGTAATCTGGCACTCAGTTTCGCGTGCATATCGAATGCGGCGCAGATCGGTATCTCGAAACCCGTCAATGCGCGCATCCTGCCAAGCAGCGTTCCCTCCGGATCATTGTCAACACTGGAGTACATCGAACCATGCAAGGCGATGCATACCGCATCGACAGGCCCCGCACATTCGAGAGCCGACAATGTTTCCGAGATGATCGATTTATAGGTGTCCGAATCTACGGGCCCGCCCGGCAACGCACGAAAAAACGTGAGGGGTATGACTGTCGCACCGTGTTCGGCAAGGGTATCGAGAATCCCCCGAGTTGCGTCGTCACCCGTACACCAACGCGGGTGGGAGTATACGGCCTCACCGGATGCGTGAGCGAAATACTCACGAGTTGTATAGAGCGGATTAAAGGTATTCGTCTCCTGCATCATGCAGGCGACTGCTACTCGCATTGACACTCGATAACCTCGTACCCGTGTAGCACAGGAAGCGAAATCGTAGTAGTACGCGACGACTGATGTACCGCACAGTCGAGCAACTGACCGTTCGGCACGGTCGTTGCGGCCACAACAATTTCGCCAGTGGGCAATTTCACATCGATACGCAAATCATTAAGATCGATAACGTCTTCGATAACATCCATGTTTCGCGCACGTCTTTCTGGCAGATAATACAGAACGTGGAGCACTACGCCGCGATTGCTTTCTATTTCACGTGCCGTGACAATCAGCCCAGTCGGTCCATTGTGCCGTAAGACAGGCGTACCTATGAGACTTATTACAGCATTTGTCACCATGTTCCGCACCCAACGAGCAGCACGTTCGTGATAGATCTGAAATACCGGGTGCGCGAAGTAGCAGGTTCGATCCGTGAGAACAACGCCAGGGCGTCCCAAAGCGTCCGATAAAGGTGGGCTCTGTTGATGGGAGCAATAATGTTGTGGCAATCTATCAAAATAAGACGGAGTACAACAGGTTATCTCACATGAGGGATCAGCCAGTACAGATTCGGTGAGTTTGACTTCACGACCGCGTATATACATTACATGCGGTGTTTCTGGCAGACCGGCCCCGATTCTACCCTGCGGTATGATGTAGTCGGAAAAATCGTTTCTTTCGTAGACGACGCCGTGTGGATCATTTCCTGACGAGTCCTGCAAAAGTACTGGGTCTGCAATAACACAAAGTTCAGACATGTGCGCATCAAAAGAACCGAGCACCGCGCATCCTGACACTAGAGCACGCCGAACGAAACCAATACAGAGTTCTTCTGCCGGAACACGATCAGGCAGTATCAGAAGTCGGTATTCGGAAACATCGGACTCGAGATCGACTATGTCAAACAGAAAACCCGCTTCCTGTAGCATCCGAACCGCGCCGATCATTTCTGCTGGCTGCGATCCATCCGACCATGGTTCAGTGTTTAAAACAGCTATTTCCCGAACCGCTCGGGTGTTTCTGACCCACGGTTCGAGTGCCTCGACCCTACGATATACTGGTGCTATGGTATCGTACGCGACTTGATCCAGAACACCAGAAGGTGATAACTGATCTCCTATCGAACATCCACCACCATGAGCGAGCATCTGAAAGCACTCGAACTCAAGCGCTTCGATGTTCTTGTAGGAATGAAAATCTCCCCAGTAGGTATGAAAACGCCCAGTCATACCGATTGTTTCTTTTCCAAGACATTGCGCATATCGTGCAACATACGGGAAATGCGTATAGCCCCAGCCTCCAGACGGGAGTGATTCGATCTCCAGATGAGTAAACGAGTTCATGGACGACCGAAGGTCGGGACCCACATGAGATGCGTTGTAGAAGATTGTACAATCGGGGTTTCGCTTTCTTACGAAGTCAGACATCTCGTGCCGAAACGACTGTATGGTCTTGTCGGCAAATCGCATGCGGTCTTCTTTGAGAAACGGGTCAAGTCCCGAGGACTCCATCCCGTGTCTGCAACTTGAACAAAGACACTCGACAGGACGAACAATATCAAAAAACAGGCCATCAACATCAAAACGATCGAGTAGTTCGTCTACATGTCCGAAGAGAAAGCTCCGATATCCGGAATTTACACACAGGGAAGCGTAAAAACCGGGTGCCGAAGGCGACTGACCTACCCATCCTCCCTCCGGCGACACACAGCACCATTCCGGATGTTCACGAGTGACTCTTCCGTCCCATTGTACCGTAGTGTATATCGGGGCCCGTATACCGATCCGGTGGAGTGTTTCGATCTGTTCATTTAGTAGATTCTTTCGAACCAGACCAGGATGAATCAGTTCCGGATTCCGTTTCGATTGGTAATACAAATAACCGTGGTGACATCGCGCAAAACAGGTAACAGAATCAACGTGAGCTTGAGCAAACACCGAAGCAAAGCGATCGGGATCGAAATTCTGTCCAACGCTTGCTATGTGCTCGCTCGTATGAAAATCAAGATGCACCTGCCGAAACGGAAGCGGTCTCAAGACGAAGCTCCAAACCCGTTCAACCAGTCCCCGTCGAATCGGGAAACACGGGTTTCCGAAGGATGAAGCGCACCGCCAAAATGGATTACATTGTTTCCGTCACAACTAGGATCAACGTGCGTCGTAAACTGTGCGACGTGAAGTTCAGTCGCCTGCGTCTGTCTTACAAAATCGGCAGCAAAGTACGGCTTAACTCCACCGGGAAGAACGGTTATACGCGAACCAGCCTGCCGTATAAGGCCGGAAATATGATCGACGGCCTCCCGAACATCCGCACACCCGCCTGTGGTAAGGACTCGAACGAAGCCCAGTTCAACCAGCTGTTCAAGAGCTACACGTCGGTCAGGCACGACGTCAAACGCTCGATGAAACACGCATGGCTTTCCATCCGCTTGTTCGATAAGTGTCCGGTTTCGTTTCATGTCGATTGTCCCGTCGGGATTCAGGACACCGAAAACGAAGGCGTCTGCTCCTGCATGAGATAACGCGGTTATATCGCGCAACATGGTCTGAAACTCCATATCGGAGTACATGAATCCGCCTTCTCGGGGACGAATCATCGAGACAATCTCGATATCTATCAGCTCATGCACCAAAGCAACCGAGCCCACGGTTGGCGTCAGACCTCCGAGAAAAAGCGAGGAATTTAACTCGACGCGTCGAACACCGTGAGCCGCCACCGCTTTGACATCGTCGAATGAGCCGCAACATGCCTCGATGAGCGTGTTATTCGGACCAGTCACATTCATTTTGCCTACTCCTTCAATGCGCCTGCCGCAAGACCGTGCTCGATGCGTTCCTGAAACAGAAGATATATAATAATCATGGGGATGAGTGCCACAGTGACCGCTGCAAACACGGGCCCGAGCTCAACGTGCCAGGAACCTCGGAAACGCAGCAAAGCCAACGAAATTGTGTTCATACTTGTACGGTTTATAAAAAGCAATGCGAAAATCAGGTCGTTATATATCGCTTGAAACGTTATTATTCCCGCTGTTGAAAGCGCAGGCATACTCAGAGGCAATACAACGTGGAAAAGTACGTGCCGTGGTGCAGCTCCGTCTATAATCGCACTCTCTTCCAGCTCAGATGGTATTC
>SKKC01000384.1 GCA_007121695.1 Spirochaetales bacterium
CTCCAGTTACACTGGACGCCTGAACACCGAAATCGCAGGAACAGGCGGGTAACTCCCTGGTATGCAGCAGCTTAGGAGCTTTTCAACACCAGGGTGGCGGACAGTAAAGACGGCTTGACACTCGCGTGGTTATATTTTTACCGGAATAAACAGATCAACGTTTCTATTGAGCGTTTTTGAGTATACGCGGCGTCGGTCTCCGTCGTGACGAACGACCACCTCCTCGCTGACCAGACGGTCGGCGAGTATTATTCCTTTCCGTTCAGCGACCTGAAGCAGTATTCCGTAGGTATGCCCTGTCTCCGACGGTTTTTCCGGGACGGTAGCGGCTCCGACGACGAAGAGCCGAACGACGCCATCTGACATACGATAGAAATACTCACCGTTCGCATCCGTGCCAATGCGCTGCACATCAAGCGGAAACGTATCAGCGACCTGGCACGCTGGCACTG
The DNA here is from genome assembly GCA_007121695.1 of Spirochaetales bacterium. GTDB lineage: Bacteria > Spirochaetota > Spirochaetia > DSM-27196 > SKKC01 > SKKC01. Next base: position 453 of record SKKC01000384.1, read on the forward strand.
CAATCGGAGTATCTCCTGACTCAAACATCAACACAGTCAGCAGGCGTGTACTGCCCGGAAGGACCAACAGGAACTCTACCCCTGCACCCGGTTTGTTGTGCAGTGTAAGGCTGCCCGAGAGGAGCGTTTCAACCGCATGGTGGACCGCATCCAGTCCCACTCCCCGACCGGATACGGGTCCTGCATCCTCTACCGTACTGAACCCCGGGCGTACGAGCGCTTCAAGAACGTCGATCTGGTCGGCTCGTGTGCGAGAAAATTCCGTCTTCGAGTCATCGTCAACTTCAAGTTCGTACCCGTGCTGGGCGGCATGTTCGCTTTGCTCGATTCGCTCACGAACCGCCTGCTCGTCTACGCCCCGACCGTCGTCGCTGAAGCGAATCTCCAATGTATCGCCACGGCGCTGAGCGCGTATCTCTATCCGCGCTTCGACAGCCTTGCCCACATTCGCGCGCTCCTCGGGAGGCTCGATTCCGTGATCCACGCTGTTGCGCACGAGGTGCAGGAGAATTTCGGAAACAACATCCGCAACGGGCAGAAATACTCGTTCGGACTCACCCGACACAAAAAGTCTCGCGTGCTTCCCGGCTGCCGAACACAGATCGGCAATCATCTGGTGAACCGGCTCGAGGACCGTGCTCAACGGCACGAGTGACGTGTCCAGCAGGGTATCGTTCACGCGTGAGGCGAGTGTCTCCGCTGCTCGAAGAGCCTGACGCAACCCTGATGAGCCGCTGCCATCGTGCCCGGAAAGATGAATCGCTTCGCGAAGCTGAAAGAACAGTTCATCTGAATACAGGCTCAGGGTGGCATAACGACGGGCACTCAGATCAAGTGAAATATTCCCGCGATCGGTCAGCGAAACCGATGTCTGAGTAGCAGGCTTCCGCTGGAGACCGTACAACTGCTCCTGGTCGACGGGCTGCAGTTCTATGCTTTCAACCTGATCCACGTTCAACGCATCGTATATCGCTTCCTCGTTGCCACTTGCCGTTATCAGTGCCTTAAAAACGCCATCTACACCGCTATCGGGCGCGTTAAAGTCCGGTATGGTTCGAACGACGGTACAGACCGTCTCGAGATTATTAATGATCAGATACAACCGCGGAAGCCCAAGCTGTTCCGTATCCGCGATACTGCACTGCACCACGTACGGAATCTCACCGCGCCGCACTGCTTCACGGATAACCTCGATCTCGGTTTCACTCAGCGACTGAAAGGCCCGGTCGTAGACGGAGAGGGAAGCCACACCCGTCTTCGCGTGTGAAGACCCCGAACTCTGCCCCCAGTCAGGCATTGCACTCCGGGACGCAGCTCCGAGATCCATCAACTTTTCCTGCGTAACGGTAATGAGTGCCCGAACCGCGTCCGAAATGATCTGCAGTAACTCTTCGTCGAGATGTGCACCTTCCGGGAGATCTCGTGCACGTAGCTCTTGAAGAAGAGACTCAAACTCATGCGCTGTGTCGTGTATACGGTGATAATCAAGAAACGCTGCTTCAGATTTCAGGCTGTGAACGGCCCGAAACGCATTATCAAGACCGGCACGCCGGAAACCGGCTTCCTGCATGTCAGCCATAAAAAGCTCGAGCATTTGTGTAACGTTCTGCCCGTCCTGAATAAACATCCGTCGAAGCCGGGGGGTCCCGGATTGAAGGTTCTCCGGTGCGCGCTCTCCCCTGTCTGCGGTTCCACCCTGGGCCTGTCCGTTATGCATTGTCATATCCTCATCCCTTCGCAGCGGCGTTCAGGCGCGACAAACCGTTAAGCGCAACACGCCGCACCGACCTGTCCTCGTCAGACAGCGCTGTCACGAACAGTTTTCGAAAGCACTCTGCAGGTCCGGTCTGAACTGCAGCGTTTAAAATCGACGACCTAACCCGAAGACCAGCTGAGTCAAAAATCCCCTCGTAATCGCGAGCTGCCGAACGGGCTTTTAACAGCCCGAGTGCCGTTGCCGCGGCAACAACGACGCTGTCGTCATGGTCATACAGCGCCGCACGAAGGCACGCAGACGCGCTTCGACGTCCGGTTTGACCGAGAGCGCTGCACGCCGCGCACCGTTCCTCCGGCGTGTCCGCCGCGAGCGCCGTACGCCCGATCGACTGCCACGACGGCGCCGCCGCTGGTCGAGTATGGCGGGACACGCGAGAGCGTTTCTGCTCGTCGACGCGATAGCTTGTCTTGAGCAGTCGGTACGCCTGCAGGGTCTGCTCGAGAACAAATCGGCTGCCGTGACCTGGACTGCTGTCAGGATGTGCCTGCTTTACTTTCCGGGCGTAGGCGCTACGAATGTCCTGCCAGCTCGCCGAAGTGTCCAGTCCAAGTGTACGCAGAGCCGAACGTAACAAACGGGTTTCAGAGGAAACATTAGCTGCCGGCACTGCGAACCTCCGCAACGTCAGCATAGGACGAAAGCTCGTCTGCAAGCGCCTCGAGCGCGGTCACAATTTCGTAGGTCTCCTCGGTTCCGGCCGAATCGGAATCCCAGGCGAGCTTCAGAAACTGTGACGTTTCAGCTGCGAGTTCGGCATCGATATCGCTTCGAAGGCGATCGAAGAGCATCTGGACCCGTGAGCGTATGGCCTCGAGCCCCGAAGCTCCACGTTCTGACGAAGCACGGTCGGACTCAGGAGCAATGCTGACAGAATGTCGAACACCAGTGTCAACGTCAAATGCCGAGACAGACACCATGCCATCCTCGTTAAACTCAAACACGACCTCGATGCGAGCTTCGCCCTGTGGTGCCTTACGAATTCCGGAGAGGACAAAACGCCCAAGTGACGTGTTTCCGGTCACTTCATCGGACTCTCCCTGGAGAATATGTATCTCGACAACCGTCTGCTCATCGGACACAGTGGTAAACACGCGTTTCCCCCGCGCAGGAATGGGTGTATTGCGACGCACTATGGGTACAAAATGGTTTCCGTATGTTTCAACACCCAGACTCTGGGCCACTACGTCGGTAACGCGCACCGTATCGACTCCGCGTTCGATCATACCAGCCTGTACCGCCGCCCCGAGCGCAACGACTTCGTCGGGGTTAATCATGTGCACTTCATCGAGCCCGAGACTTCGTTTCAGGTAGGTGTGGACCAGCGGGATACGGCTTGAACCGCCACTCACGATCAGAGCATCGATTCCCTGTACGCCAAAGCCCGCTTCCCGCACAACCTGCAGCGTAATCTTGATAGTCTTTCGCAGCATCGGCGCGATCAGGGCGGAGAAGCTGTCCCGGTCGACCGTGTGTGACAGATGTACAGCAGCCCCACCAAGGCCAATAAACGGCAGAGCCACGTCGACGGAGTTCCGGGTCGAAAGCTCTACTTTGGCTCGCTCGACGCTGTCGCGAATCTGCTGTAGAAGAGCTGGATGTGCGCGCAGATCAATATCAGTCTGTTCGCCGAATGCCGATAGCACCTCGTCAAGCAGAAGTGCATCAAAATCAAGGCCACCAAGGTTCCGGTCACCGGCTGTGCTCTTTACCGTATAGGTACGACCGTCCTGCAGCAGGCACGTCGCATCAAACGTACCTCCGCCAAGATCATACACAAGAATCCGTCTGGTGCCCTCGCCGCGCCCTGCACCGCATAGCGCCGCAGCAGTTGGTTCGTTCATGATACGAACCACGTCCAGACCACACGCGCGCCCCGCCTGAATGGTCGCAGCACGGGCTGCCTCTCCGAAGTGCGCCGGTACGGTAACGACTGCTCGCTCGACAGCTTCACCAAGAAACTTCTCTGCGTCGTCTTTCAGTTTTCCAAGGATCAGGGCTGACACATCAACGGGGCTGTACACGTCGCCGTCGACGGTATACGTGTTATGCGTACCCATCGATCGTTTGACCTGGCTGATTGTACGATCCACGTGGACAACTGCCTGATTCTTGGCGGACTCGCCCACAAGAACATCACCATTCGGTGACCAGGAGACAACCGAAGGGGTCAGATTCATTCCACGGTCGTTGGGGATCATGCGTGGTTCGTCGCCGTCCCAGAACGCGGCTGCCGAGTTTGTCGTACCGAGGTCGATACCAATTATCCGTTTCATGAGTCGGTTCCATTCCGTCGATATGTCGGACCAAGACCGACCATAAGTTCAACCTCGGCTATCGTGCTGCCGAGTCGCGATGCAATTTCGTCCACCGTCACACCCTGCCGGTGCAATTCGACCGCCGAGTCACGGATCGAGCGTCTCCCCGGCGGGGACTCCGAAACCGGATCGTGTGGTACCGGGGCGGATTTCGGTGGTATTTCGGGTGGAGAAACTGTTGCGTCGGCTGCGGGCTCACGTGAACGAACCCGGCCTAACTCGTTATAGGTTTCGACCGACCGTTCTGTCGTTTCCCGCACGCGTGTCAGGGCAGCAAGACTGCGGTCTGCCCTGTCGATTTCTGCACCCACACGCCTGACCCTGTCTTCAATGAGTGTGATGTTTCGCTCCGTAGTTTTATTCATTTCGGTCACGAGATGACCTACCTCGGTGCGGACTTTCTCGAGAGCCCGCTCGGCTGTAAGCTCTCGATCCACTCGTCTTCGAAGGGACAGGAACATGAGGAGCAGTATACCTGAGTTGAAAAGAAGCAGCGCAAGAAGATCCATACTGTCATGACCGGTCAACCCGAGATGTCGATCGTACCTCCAAGATCAGGATCGCGAAAGAGTGTTTCGTCCGCCGCCTGGGCGCGAGGCTCTTCGTTCTGTTTTCGACGACCGTTGTGGCTACCCTGACCGTCGTCGTCGTCCTCGCGAACGGTATCCGGTCCTTCACTCACGTCTTCCGAGGTTGTCACTGCACGCGCCAGCTCCTGACTCTTCTCGGCTATTTCACTTCCGGCAACCGCCTGACTCTGGGCCAGCATGTTACGCTCCCCCATCGTGTCACGGGAAATGTTGTCGAGACGGGAAAAAAGTACCTGCAGGTCCATGGGCTGAATCGGCATACCTATTCACTCCTCTTCACGGGAGTATCGTCGTCAGTATCTTCGAATTTTTCCACTTTCACAGTTCCCGAACTGGCGACAAACGATACCTGTTTGAACTCGTTACGCACGTCGAGAGACGCATCCTTGATCCAGATCTTCACACCGGGATGCACAACACCAGAGGCGCTGATTCGTCCGGACGAGCGAATCTGTGCCAGATAGTTTTTCAGTTCGTCAGATTCGTCCGTCAGTTCGTCTCGTTCGCGTACCAGTTCGTTCTTTCGCTTCTGTAGTTCGCGGGCCTGATCGATCTTGTCGCGCGAAAGCTTTCTTCGCTGCTTGTGCATCGTCTGTATCGTCTGCAGATTCCGGAGAACGTCGTCGAGTTCGTCTTCTATTTCGGCAAGACGCGTCCCGAGCTCTTCGAGCCGGGCCTTACTCTTGGGGTCATAGCCAACCTCGAGCACCGTTTCCATACCGCCGACACTCCCGAGCGTCTTGGCTCGGATCTCTTCGCTTGCACTGATTCGGCCACCGACAATACTTGCTCGCTTACCTTTACAGATTACACCCTTATCCGTTCGGACACGCGAGTTAATGATGCCGTCACTGACAACTACCAGATCCGACGACTCTACGTTCGCGTTTTCGATAAATTTCGCCCAGACGCCCTTCCCGGACCGTACGTTGCCACCCCCCTTGCCCGCAATCCCCTGGTGAACGACTACATCGCCTTCGGCATCCAGGTCGCACTTACCTATACTTCCCATGACTTCAATGTTTCCAGCCGCCTTGACGCTAAATCCGTCGTCCACGTTTCCCTTGACGAGAACCGTACCGAGGAAAAGCACGTTCCCGGTCTTGAGATTGACGTCACCCGCAACGACATAAACAGGCTCAACGTTCAGCTTTCCACCAACCAGCACTACCTGTCCGTTGATATCTGCCATA
>SKKC01000294.1 GCA_007121695.1 Spirochaetales bacterium
TGTGCACAATTACACGGGTACGGGCTGTCATGACGGCACCCGAAGGTATCGACCTGGTCATAGTCGTTGTTGAAACATCAGATACCGCTGTAACCGGCTACGGCTGCGCGACGTTCACGCAGCGAGCCAGCGCCGTGGTCGAGGTCGTCGAACGCTATCTGAACCCGCTTCTGTCGGGTCGGGATGCGTCGCGCATCGAAGATCTCTGGCGTCTCATGAACGCGAACAGCTACTGGCGGAGCGGGCCGGTGCTGAACAACGCCATCGGCGGCGTAGACATGGCCCTCTGGGATATCAAGGGCAAACTGGCCGATATGCCGGTCTACGAGCTGCTCGGTGGAGCGTGCAGAGACAGGGTCGACGTATACCGCCACGCAGACGGTGCTACGCGTTCGGAGCTAACCCGGCGCGCCGGGATACTTCGTGACGAAGGGCACCGTTACATTCGCTGTCAACTCGGTGGATACGGCGCGGCCGGCGCCATGACGCGATCTGCCGATGCGGAGAGTTCGACCGAATCGCGTGCTGCGTCCGAGGGTCCCGAGCGGGACGACCGGGTTTCCATCGATCCTGACAGATACATGCGCCTGACGGTAGACATGCTCGTCCGGATGCGGGAGGAGCTCGGTCCGGAAATTCACCTGCTGCACGATGTTCACGAACGTGTTCCCGCCGGACAGATCGCCCGGTTTGCGTCACAGCTTGACGAGGTGGGGCTGTTCTTTCTCGAAGACCCCGTGTCGCCCGATCAGTGGCCGTGGTTGCGCGAAATACGCCGGCATTCGGTGACTCCCATTGCGCTTGGCGAACTGTTCACCGGTCCCGAACAGTGGATGCCCGTTATTCAGGAGCGTCTCATAGACTTTATTCGGGTACACCTGAGTCACATCGGAGGACTTACGCCTGCGCGAAAACTTGCAGCGCTCTGCGAGGCCTATGGAATCCGGACCGCATGGCACGGACCAGGCGACTGCTCGCCGTTCGGGCACGCGGCGAACATACATCTGGACTTCGCTGTTCCCAATTTCGGCATACAGGAGCTCTACGAACCGGGTCCGGTCATGTATTCGATTTTTCCCGGTATGGTCGAAGTGGAACACGGTGCGGTGCTGCCACCGCAGCGCCCGGGTCTTGGCGTTGATTTCGTGGAGGACCTGGCACGGGAGTATCCTCCACGTCTTGAGCCTCCCCGGTGGACCCGCACCCGCGGACCGGACGGAACGCTTCTGTATCCCTGACACACACTGGAGGATGGTTCCCATGCGCTTTTTCGTTGGCGGGTACACACAAGATATTCGCCTGGTCGAACTCGACGCGACCGACAGTTCGTTTCGGGTTCTGGCAACGGCGGAGACCCCGGCGAACGCCTCGTTTCTTGCCTGGGTTCCACAGACGGGCATGCTGTACGCAACCGTTGAAACAGGTTCCACCCCCGCAGACTCGGGTGGCCTCGCTGCGTACCGGCTGTATGCGTCGGGGGCCCTGACCCTCGTCTCGAAGACCGACAGCTGCGGTGCTGCGCCCTGCCACCTTGCCGTCGACGCGGGAACGGAACTGGTCGTTGCGGCCAACTACACCGGAGGGAGCGTCACAGCTGTCGCGCTCCACGACGACGGGACCTTTGCGGAGCAGCTCGCCTGCGTTCAGCATCAGGGTTCGGGTCCGGTTACGTCACGTCAGGAGGCGGCGCACGCGCATTCGGCGCATATCGAACCGCACTCGGGTGGTGTGTACGTCTGCGACCTCGGCACGGATACGATACAGCGGTACGAGCTGGCAGCGTTCCGATCGGTCGACCGGGAGCGTCCGGAGTCTGCGGCCGGGACGATCGCGATGCGCCTCAGCCCCGGATCGGGGCCCCGGCATATCGCGTTTTCCGACGATGGCCGGCACGCATACGTGATTACGGAACTCGCGAACACCGTTATTTTCTGCGAACACGATATCGAACAGGGAATCCTGACGCAGCTGCAGGAACTGCCACTGCTGCCGGGGACCCACGATGGTGGTGCGCTCGCAGCGGAGATAGCACTGCACCCGAGCGGGAAGTTCCTGTATGCCTCTGTGCGGGGCCCCGATCGAATTGTCGTGTTCGAACGTGACGCGAGCCGTGGACTGATAACCCCGGCAGGATCGTTTTCCAGCGGCGGCTCCTGGCCGAGGCACCTTCACCTGACTCACGACGGTGACAGCATGCTCGTCGCGAACGAGAGAAGCGACCGTGTGTGCCTCTTCACGATCGATTCGCAGAGCGGAATCGGGATCCCGGCAAAGCAGTTTCTCGACACGCCCGCACCGAGCTGTGTGATACCGCTATGAACGTCCTTGTAACGGGAGGAACCGGTGCGGTCGGCCATGCCGCGGTGAGCCTGCTTGCAGGGCAGGGGTACTCGGTAACCGTCGTGGGCAGGCAGGAAGGCCTTCCTGTTCCTGCCGGCAGGTACGTCGCCTGCGACATTACCGACTATGAATCGCTTGAATCGGTTATCGCGGGGCACGATGCCATCGTGCACCTTGCCGCGTATAACTCTCCCGTCGGCGTCTCCGGCAGGGATGTCTTCCGGGTCAATTCCCTCGGCACCTTCAATGTGTTCGAAGCGGCTGCCCGGCTCGGTGTCCGCCGCGTTGTCGGGGCGAGTTCCATTAACGCCGTCGGGTACTTTTTTGGCGACCGCAGCGTCCCACTGGAATATCTTCCGATTGATGAAGCCCATGCAGTGCTCGCGACCGACGCGTACAGCTTTTCCAAGCAGTCCATGGAGGCAATCGGGTCGTACTTCTGGGAGCGCGATCGGATCGCGAGCGTCATGCTCCGCCTGCCTGGAGTCATTCCGCACGACGACATCCTCGAAAACCGTGAGCGGTACGCGACATACGACCCGGCGATCATTGACCGTTTCCTGGAGATGTCAGCCGACGAGAGACAGAGCGAACTCGCGCGGCTTCAGGCGGAATACGACGCGTTCCGCAGGCGCAATCGAAGCGACGAGCATCGTGGGACCGGCTGGTGGGCACGACCGGATTCGGCGTGCAGGCTCAGTCTGGACGAGCTGCGTTTCATGCATCACAAGGTCAATTTTTTCACCTACGTGGACGAGCTTGATTGTGCGCAGGCCATCCTTCGTGGTCTCGTGGCAGACTACACCGGCAGCCACCCGCTGTTCATTAACGCGCACCGGAACGCCCTGGGGATATCCCTCGCAGATCTCGGAAAGCTGTACGACGCTGACAGACCAGACATCCGGCCGACACGGCCTGGCGACACATCGGCGGTATCAATCGATCGGGCACGCGAACGTATAGGGTTTGAACCCCGGTGGGTCCTGCCCGACGGAAGCAATTGACAGACCGTTTCCAGATGCCAACAATCAGGGTATGACACGTACGAACACGCCGACGAGATACGCGGCGGTTGCAGGCGGTATCTGCATCGCCGTTCTGTTTTTTACCCTTGCCTGCGGGAACGATGCATCAACGGCCGCCCCCTCCGGGGAAGCTCCCGAGCCGATATCAGTGCCACAGGTCCCGACTCCGGGTGGATACGCGGTGACGAGTGCCCATTATCTGGCGACGGAAGCGGGGCTCGAGATTCTGGAAGCCGGTGGCACCGCAGCCGACGCTGCGTTTGCTGTTGCCGCGGCGCTCAGCGTCGTCGATCCCTACCTCTCGAGCGTACTCGGTGGAGGCACCTGGGCGCTGTACTTCGATGCCACGACCGGGCAGGTCACGAGCCTCGACGCCGTCGGTCCGGCTGGATCGCTGCTCGACGTCGACGACTACGCTGCACGATCGCTCGAGTTCGGTGCGCACCAGGCGGTTGTGCCCGGTGCCTGGGACGGCTGGATGCTCTGGCTTCGGGAATACGGGCGACTGGATCTCGGTGATGTGCTGGCTCCCGCGATGCGATTTGCCGAGGACGGTTTTCCGGTGACGCCGGTTATGGCGTCCAGATTTCAGGCGCGTCGACAGAACATCGAAACGTGGCCGGATACCGCCGCCACCTACCTGCAGGACGACGGCCGCATACCCGAAGAGGGAGACACGATCCGCATTCCGGACATGGCGCAGACCTTTCGTGAACTGGTCGCGATCTACAACGACGGGCTTGCCGGCGGACGAGGCGCTGCGGTGCAGGCCGCGCGAGACCATTTCTACCGCGGTCCGTTCGCGCAGGCCATCGTGGACTTTACCGGGGAACTCGGCGGATACCTGACGCTGGAAGATTTTCATGGCTTTGAAGCGCAGATCGTCGAACCCATATCAATCGACTACAACGGGATAGAGGTGTTTCAGAACCCGCCGAACAGCCAGGGCATTACGCAGCTGCTCGCACTGAACGTCCTGAAAGACTACGACTTTAGCCGGTTTTCCGTGGACTCAGCGGATGCCGTGCATGTACAGGTAGAGGCGATTAAGCTGGCATTTGCCGATCGGTACCATCATGTCGGCGACCCGGATTTCGTAGAGGTGCCAGTCGCCGAACTGCTCTCTGACGAGTACGCAGCCTCCCAGCGGCAACGTATCAGCATGGATTCGGTCCTCGAGTGGCCGCTTGAAAACCAGCTCGCCGCCGATCGTCTGTCTGCGGTCGTCGCCATGCACCCGGACGACGGGAATACCACGACCTTTCACGTAATCGACGGCGAGGGAAACGCTGCCGCGGTCACCACGAGTCTTGGCTACCAGCTGATGGTGGTCGGCGATACCGGGATACACCTGAACAACCGCATGCGCATGTTTTCCATTGATCCGAACGAACCGAACTTCATGGAACCTGGAAAGCGCGTGCGACATACCAGCAACCCCTATATGGCACTCCGCGACGGCCAGCCCTATATTCTCGGCGGAAACACCGGAAACGACATGCAGTCGCAGGGTCAGGTGCAGCAGTTCATTGCCGTCGTGGAGTTCGGCGCAACCGCACAGGAAGCGGTGGAGCGGCCGCGATTCGAGTCACGCGCGTTTCCGCAGGGTATTCCTCCGTACGCCGTGCACAACGATCTGCGCTTCGAGGACGGGTTTGCCGGGCATGTGATACGCGATCTGCAAGCGCGGGGACACGTTATCGGCGAGGGAGTGCTTGCCGGTTCGGCCGCCATGCTTGTCGTGGATCATGAGACGGGCGAGATACAGGCTGGCGCCGACCCGCGAGGTGACGGTACTGGCGTCGTGCGTTAGGCTTCTGACTCGCGAACGAAGAACAGAAAGTAGAGCAGGGACAGTCCGACGAGTGCTGCACATATCGCCATGAGCACACGGCTGTCCCATAGATCCAGAACGATACCCGAAAGCGGCCCGCCAACGGCGATCCCCGCCGCGCGCGTAATCTGCTGTATGTTCTGGTAGGTTGCACGCATGTCGGGGTGGGCGAAGTCGTCGGTCATTCGAATGCTTCCAATGTGTATCAGCGCGTATCCCACGCCGTGGAGGCTGCTTGCGAGAATGAAGGTCCACGCAGCCGGGGTTCCAGCCAGCACGACGAAGAGCAGGAGCTTGATCATCTGTGCGACAAGGCCAATGCAGATAATTCCCTTCAGGCCGAATCTTCGCGCCAGAGCTCCTGCCTTCAGCATGACCGGCAACTCGGGCAGCGCAGAAACACCGAATACGAGCCCCATGACGATATATCCGGCGTTGATATCGTCAAGAAAATACCCGGTAAACAGGAAGGCGCTGTAGATCGCCATGGACGAGATAAAGGTAAACAGCACGAAATGCCGAAAGGGCCGGTTATCTTTGAGGTGGTGCCAGGGTATGCGAATGCGCTGCAGTTGTGCCGGCATTTTTCCGTGTGCGACCAGCGCGACTGCGAGAAAGGCCATGCCATGCAGTACGACTGTCAGACCTATCATGCCGGTGGCAGCGAGCAGGATTCCGATCCCGACGGCGGCGATAATAAAGCCGACCGATCCGAATACCCGGTACCGGCCGTATTCGCTTACGTCACCAATGGTGTCCTGCAGGAATTTCAGGGTCCGGGTGTCGATAAGCGACGGTATGGGGCGCGAAAAGAACCCTGCAGCCATTATGCCGACGGCGACGAGACCGGTGAGAAGCCAGAAGGGGGCGTCGGACAGAAACGCGGGAATCGCGAGCACCGTGGCGCCAGCGACACCTGCGAGCGCGCAAATCGTCAGGACCCCGCTGTCGAGGCGGTACCTGTCGGCGAAGATACCAGCCACGGGTGCCCCGAGCATGCCCAGTGCCTGGTTCAGAAACACCATTAGGCCAATCAGGTTGTTCGCCGGACTACCGTCGGGCCGCACCAGTACCTGAGACAGAAACAGGGTCATGTATGGGATAAACGCGCCGATTCCGAAGAA
>SKKC01000349.1 GCA_007121695.1 Spirochaetales bacterium
CAGGCTCATTTAAGCGAGGTCGTCGTCTCCGCAGATTCCCCTGTCACCGGGAAAGCGCTGCGCGATATCCGCCTGCCAGATGGGTGTCTGATCGGGGTTGTCCTTCGCGACGGCGAGGCGCTGATTCCGAACGGCGATACCGTCATCGCGTCCGGAGACCGTTTGTCGCTTCTAACAGTCCCTTCTTCGTATGCAGGAGCTGTCCGCGCCGTTACCGGCGAAACAACAACATGGAAGCAGCGGTGACGCACGGAGAACCGCGCCGGGTCCTCCGGCAACTCGCCGCGTTGCGGCTGAACCTGCTTGGTGTGATTTTCGTGATTATCGGAGGGGTCTTACTCCTGCCGCTTCTGGGCCTGCCGTTTTTCTGGGACGAACGATGGATAGCGCCTGCGTTTCTGGCACCGTCGGTCACACTGATTGGTCTCGGGGCGGTGTTCGTACGAATCACACGGAGTCGCTCGAAGCAGTCGCCGGGTCTCTCGGTTTCAGACGGCGCTCGTGTGGTTGTGCTCTCCTGGCTTACCGCAGTCGTTGCGTCAACCGTACCATTTTTGCTGAACGGATATCTGGATTTCGTACCGGCTCTTTTTGAGACGACAAGCGCGTGGACCACAACCGGATTGTCGGTCGTCGACGTGGAAGCCGCACCGAGAATCCTGCTTCTGTGGCGCAGCATCATGCAGCTAGCCGGTGGTGCGGGGTTCGCAATCATTATGATTTCGGTCGTCTCTACCCCGCTCGGTATAGGTGTGTCGCTCGCCGAGGGACGAGGTGATCAGCTCGTTCCCAACGTCATACAGTCGGCGAAACTGGTCGTACGTCTGTATCTTTCCTACGCTGTTGCCGGAGTCGTGGCGTACGTACTCGCAGGAATGCCGGTCTTCGACGCGGTGAACCATTCATTCGCGGCGGTGTCTACCGGTGGATTTTCCACCCGAGCTGACAGCATCGGTGCCTTTGCCTCTCCCGCTATCGAATGGGTCTCGGTACCCCTTATGTTGCTCGGAAACCTGAACTTCCTGATAGCCTACGCACTGGTACGTGGGCGGCTTCGTACGGTGTTTCGCTCGGCAGAGATGCGTACCTTCCTTACTCTCTGGGTGCTTCTGTTTGTCTCGATCATGACGCTGTCGGTGAGAAGTGGAGTCGTACTCCGTATCGCAGTTTTCGAGGCGACAACCGCACTGACAACAACCGGGTTCTCCGTACTCGACTACGGAGGCTGGAATGATGTCGTGTACACGATCTTTATCGTAATCATGTTGGTAGGTGGCGGAAGCGGGTCCACAGCCGGTGGTATAAAACAGCTGCGCATCTATATTCTGTTCCGTGCGGCAGTGGATCAGGTGCGACGAACGCTTCTGCCACGACGTGCAGTGACTATCAGGCAGTTTTATCACGCTGATCAGGTAGTAACGCTGAACGATTCTGTTGCCGGTAAAACCGGAGTGTTCGCGGTGAGTTACGCCGCGATCGTTGCGATGGGAGTTCTGGTCATGACCGCTCATGGCGTTCCCTTTCTTGACGCAGTCTTCGAGTTTGCCTCGACGGTCGGTACAGTCGGCTTGTCTATTGGTGTGACCGCAGTCGACCTTCCTCCGGCGGTCCTGGTGTCCCAGGTAGTGGGTATGCTGCTTGGCAGGCTTGAAGTCTTCATGTTGTTCGCTGGCCTGTTCGCGATACTCCGGGTTGCCGGACGTCGCTGACTCGGCAATACTGGAACCGTGACGAACAACACCAACACGGCACTCGCCGATGTGCTCAGGCATTCGTTCGGATTCAGTACGTTCAAGCCAAACCAGCAGCACATTATCGAGTCATGGCTTTCGGGAACCGACGTCTTTGCCGCGCTTCCGACCGGGGGAGGGAAGTCGCTCTGTTACCAGTTGCCAGCGCTTATCCGGGACGGACTGACGGTGGTGGTCAGCCCTCTGATCGCGCTCATGAAAGACCAGGTCGACGCTGCACGCGAAAACGGGATTCCAGCGGCGTGTCTGAACAGCAGCCAGGACGCAGACACAGCTCGTGCAGTCTGGCGTGAACTCGCGGCGGGAAAACTGAAGCTGCTCTACGTGTCACCCGAACGCCTCGCGGGCGATGACTTCCGAAGCGCACTCGTTGATTTTGGCGCGACCGCCTTCGCGGTGGACGAGGCGCACTGTGTCTCGGAGTGGGGGCACGAGTTCCGCCCCGAGTATCGCTCGCTTTCAAGCCTGCGCGAGATATTTCCCGAGGCGCCTATCGCGGCATTCACCGCGACAGCGACCCGTGTCGTGCAGGACGACATCATTTCACATCTGGGGCTACACGATCCGGTCGTCGTGCGGGCGAGTTTCAATCGCCCCGAGATCACCTACCGTGTTCGCCGCAAGACGAAGGTCGAGTCGCAGATACTCTCTTTTGTCCGGGAACACGAGGGCGAGCCGGGCATTATTTATCGTTCCACACGAAAGTCGACCGAGAAGACCGCAGAGTCTCTGCGGCAGTACGGAATCGATGCTCATGCGTATCACGCAGGTCTCGACGATACCGTGCGATCGGATGTGCAGGAACGATTCGTCCGCGATGAGCTGCAGATTGTCGTCGCCACTATCGCCTTCGGTATGGGCATAGACAAGTCGAATGTCCGCTGGATACTCCACGGTGATCTGCCGAAAAGCCTTGAAGGTTACTACCAGGAGACCGGCCGTGCCGGGCGAGACGGTGAGCCTGCCGAGGCACTGCTGCTCTGGGGCGGCCAGGACATCGCGATTATCCGGCGGCACATCGAAAATATGCAGATACGCGAGGAGCAAACCGCTGCCGAAGGGCGCGTACGCGAAGTACTGCACTATGTCGAAGGCCGTGTGTGCCGTCGCACGGCGCTTCTTGCTCATTTCGACGAAACGTTCCCAGGTCAGTGTCGTGCGTGCGACATATGTCTAAACGAGCTTGCCTTCGACGATGCTACCGTTCCCGCACAGAAGCTCATGTCGGCGGCGGTGAGAACCGGAGAGGTGTTCGGGACACACCATCTCGTTGATATAGTGACAGGAACGGCTACCGACAAGGTGCTCGAGCGTGGTCACAATACGCTGCCGACGTTCGGTGTCGGCGAGGACCGTGACCGGGGCTACTGGATTTCGCTCGCTCGGGACCTCGAGTCCGGAGGCTATCTCCTCAGGCGCCAGACCGATACGGGGCTTCCGGGAGGGCTCATGCTGAGCTCGCGGGGGAAACTCCTGCTTCGCGGCAAGGAGACGTTCACGGTGCTCAGGCGCGAGGGCGTGCCCGCGGAATCCTCTGGCACACACGGTGCCCCGGACAAAGCGCCGCTGCGTCGTGATCAACAGGACCTCTTTCGCTGTCTGAAAGCGCTTCGAAAAACCCTTGCACGGGAACGGAGTGTGCCTCCCTATGTCATTTTCAGCGACAAGACTCTCAGGGTCATGGTCAAGAACCGGCCAACCGATTCACAGGCGCTGCTACGCTGTCATGGGGTTGGCGACCGAAAGCTCGAGGCCTACGGCGAAGTATTCCTGCGTACGATCCGGAACTACCTGACGACCGGGCAGTGCGAATAACGCGATCGATGGTCCTGTAGATCGTTTACGCTTTGTACAGACCTTCAATCTGCTCTCTGGCCTGTTCTACGACCTGCTGGTACTGATCGGTCAGCTGCGTCATATGATGCTGCAGGGTCTTTGAAAACTCAGGGTCCTGGGAAGGATCAAGGCGAATCTGCTGTCCGGTCTGTCGTGCGAGCTCCTGCTCTTTCTGGCGGATCTTCCCTTCAAACTGCTGCCGTAGCTGGTCTACCAGCTGTTTCCGGTCCCGGATGTACTGCTGAAGAATGCCCGTGATCTGATCGAATACTGCCGGCAGGTGCCTGCTGTCATCGAGAACCGCTTCGAATGCCGGTTGCAGTGCCTGTATGCGAGTCAGGTGGTTTTCGTCGCCTGGCAGCGTGAGGTTGCCGAGTAATGCGTCGAAGAGGCCCCTGCGGATCTGAGGTCGATGCTCCCGGTCAAAGTCCTTCAGTCGCTTTTTGAGGTTGATAGTCGGGTCGTCGAAGTACTCACTCAGAAGCTTCCGGCCTTTCTGCTTGTTATCGTGAGCGGTCAACGACGCCTTGTCGCTTTTAACGTCTGCGGTACGTTCCAGTGCAAGTTCAAGTGCGCTCTTAATTTCTGCCATAGTCATTTGTCCTCAAGGAAGTGATAGTTAAAAATACACCGACTGTCGGGACCTATCAAGACGGCGGCGGTATCGCAATGAGTGCATCCACCGGCATGTCCCGATCCTGAACCGGAAGCTCATGATACACCTGAAGTTCAAGACATACACCGACCGCACGACTTCCCGGGGGGCGACCAGACAGAAACCGATCGTAGTACCCACCTCCACGACCGAGTCTGAGCCCGGAGCGGGTAAACGCGAGTCCCGGCACAATGATCAGTGATGTCTCGGAGGGACTCCTCCGGGGAGCCGATGCAGGAGGCTGGAGGATTCCGAACACGCCGTGTTCGAGTTGCCGGTGCCCGGTGATGGCATGAAAACTCATGATGCGGTCCTGGACGCGGGGGAGGGCGACTGGTATGTTCTGCTTCCAGAGCCATTCAAGTACCGGCCAGGTGCTGAGTTCAGACGGCATGGATGCAAACGCAAAAACCGTGCCTTCCGCTTCGAGAAGTTCCGGCTTCAGTCGGTCCAGCAGGGCTCCTCCGGCGATGGTATAAAGTTCCTCGGGCTGAGCCTTCAGACGCTCTTCGACCGAGGCGCGAATTCGCGCCTTCCCGGCTCTGATCCTGTCCTGCTCAGGCATTCGCGGTATCTGCTGTCTTCTTCCGGGGCGGAGCGGGTTTCTGCGGTTCGCTTCCGAGTGACATGATCTTGTACCCGACGATACCGATGTAGATTATCAGGAGAAGCCAGAAAAGATAGCGCGTCGTGATAGAACCCTGGAGGGTACTCCCCAGGGTGAGCGCGTGAAAAAACGCGGTCGGAAATACAAGATACGCGAGGAGGTGAATTCGCTTCCAGGTCTGATACCTGAACTGAAGCGGCTTGAACCACCAGGAGGCAACGACGGCAAGAATGAGCATGAACAGCGCCACGATACCGAGGAGTTTGCCGGTATTAAATACGATACGCCCCGCGTCGTACACGTCGAAACCGAGCATAAACAGACCGTGCGAGAGCATGAGAATAAACCCGACCTTGCCGAGCGACCGGTGGTTTTTCAGGAGCGTGCCGCGAGGGGCAACATACTTCTCGACCACCGGGAGTTTTGCCCCGATTACGAACTGATAGAACATCAGCACAAACCCGATGAGGGCAGCAGCCCGCGCGGGGTAATAGAAGGCGAGTATTGCGGGAAACGATCCGGAACCGATATCCCGTCCGAGCTGCAGGCTGAGCTCAAACAAGGGGATCACAGGGATTGCTATGGCAATTGCAATGAGTGCTTTCTTGTTCATGAGAATGCGAGATTATCATGGAGCGCGCGTATCATCAAGTTTTGTCGCTCCAGGACCGTTTGCTTCAAACGCGTATCGGAGGTACCCTTGTTTCGGAGGATATTCACATTATGGAATACAAGCGACTGGGTTCGTCAGGATTGAAGGTGAGTGAGCTTTCATTCGGCTCGTGGGTTACGTTTTCGACACAGCTTGATGTTGAGCAGGGTAAAGCCTGCATGCACGCTGCCTACGACGCCGGGGTCAACTTCTTCGATAACGCCGAAGCATACGCCAAGGGAGAATCCGAGCGCATCATGGGGCGCATACTCGCGGACTCCGGCTGGCGACGGGACTCGTATATCGTCTCGAGCAAGGTATTCGGTGGAGCAATAGAAAATCCCGGGCCGACACAGCGGGGGTTGAGCCGTAAGCACGTCTACGATGCCTGTCATCAGGCCATGGAGCGCCTTCGTGTCGACTACCTTGATCTGTACTTCTGCCACAGGCCCGATCCGGAAGTCCCGATCGAAGAGACGGTGTTTGCCATGACCGAACTCATACGTCAGGGCAAGGTGCTGTACTGGGGTACGTCCGAGTGGAGCGCACAGGAGCTCATGCAGGCGTACAGCGTGGCCCGACAGTACAACATGATTCCACCGACCATGGAGCAGCCACAGTACAACATGCTGCACCGGGTACGTTTTGAAAAAGAGTACGAGCGCCTGTACTCCGAAATCGGTCTCGGTACCACGATCTGGTCGCCGCTCGGAAGTGGCCTGTTGACGGGTAAGTACAACGACGGAATCCCTGAGGGCTCCCGTGCAACTCTCCCCGGCTACGAGTGGCTCCGGAAG
>SKKC01000445.1 GCA_007121695.1 Spirochaetales bacterium
CGTCGATGAGGCGATCGACGAGTTCGTTACGAGTGATGCACAGGCCGATGAAATTCGCGCATCGCTGACGGCCGGGCACCGTACGGTCGCGATCATCGAGGTAGATGGTCGCATCGTAGCCACTGCCTCCACAGCTGCCGAAAACAGCCGGAGCGCCATGATCGTCGGAGTAGCGACGCATCCGGACTTTCGGCACCGGGGCTACGCGCGGACATGCCTGTCCTATCTCGTGCGACGCTTTCTCGCGGAGAACCGGATTCTGTGCCTGTTTTACGACAACCCCGACGCGGGGCGCCTGTATCGACAGATCGGCTTTCGCGAAACTGACCGCTGGGCGATAT
Organism: Spirochaetales bacterium; assembly: GCA_007121695.1. GTDB lineage: Bacteria > Spirochaetota > Spirochaetia > DSM-27196 > SKKC01 > SKKC01. The sequence continues at coordinate 342 of SKKC01000445.1, forward strand.
TCTCACTCCAAGATTGACAGGGAAACAGGCTCGCGGGTACCCTTCTGGCCATGGCCTCCGCAAAAAAGCCCCTCACAGAAAGTCTCGAAATGTATCTGAAAGCAATCTACACGGTCGAAAAGAAAAAGAAGGCAGCCCGTGTCACGGACATTGCGGCCGAGCTCGGGGTCATGGGCAGTTCCGTTACAGCGGCTCTGAGGAGTCTGCGGGACCGCGAACTCATTAACTACTCCCCGTACGACATAATTACGCTTACCGACGCCGGAGAGGAAATAGCGCAGGAGGTTGTACGCAAGTACGCCACGCTCAGGGACTTTTTCGTGAAGGTTCTCGGCATGGACGAACAGAGGGCCGAAGAGGACGCCTGCCACATGGAACACCGGGTTTCACCCGAGCTGTTCGAGCGTCTGACGCGCTTCGTCGAATACTACGAGACCTGTCCACACGAGAAAGTCGCGTGGAACGAGGAGATCGGCTATTTCTGTGCCCGCCCCGATCATCGCTGCGAGCAGTGCCCGCGCCCGCTCGTCAAGCTTCACATGAACAAACGCTAGAGCGATTCGAGAAAATTCACGAGTCGTGGAATCGCGTTCTTAAGCACTGACTCTTCGGGAAGGCAGGTCATGACCCAGTACGCTCCTTCCGGAAACCCGTACATGTATCCGGGATGAACCAGAACGCGCGTTTCGTCGAGCAGCCGAAGAGCTGTAGCTTCGTCGTCGTACCCGCAAGGCAAGCGGATCACCCGGTGTATTCCACCCTGCTGGGGGTAGATACGCAGACCGGGCGCATGAGATGTGCAGGCAGACAGGAGCCGGTCGCAGAGAAGCTTTCGCGCGTGCACAGCGTTCCGCAGATCGGTTCGGTACGACACGCCGTCTCGTAACATGCAGGCACCCAGGTATTCCGCTGGTCCCGAGCTGTTCAGGTACATGTCGCGGCAGGTCTCAAGGGCGTCAAGAACACGTGCCCGGGCGTCCGGCGCCGCCTGCGTGAGCGCGATCCAGGAAAGTTTCAGGTCAGGAGAGGCGAACAGTTTCGAGACACCGCCGAGGCGAAGCATGATCGGCGCAGAATCGGGTGACCGCTCCGGAACCCTCTGGGTTTCTTCCTCCCAGGTCAGGTCGTCAAACACCTCGTCCGAGATCATGATCAGGTCGTGTTCGGCGCATATCGACTGCATCTCCTGCCAGTCCCGGGAGGACAGACAGGCACCTGTAGGATTGTTGGGTGAGATAGTTACCAGGGCCGCGGCGGGTCGCGCAAGCTTCCGCCGAAGACCGACCAGATCCGGCGCGAATCCCGTGTCCGGATCCAGATCGTAGTAGTCCATTCTGAGTCTCGCATAACGGCACAGATACTCAAACAGCGGATAACACGGACGCGGCAGAAGCACCCTGTCCCCTGCCCGAAGCAGTGCCTGGAAAATCACGCTGTAGGCATCGCTCGTGGAAGCGGTCAGGAGAACATCGGAGGCATCGCACGCGATCGCCCTGCTTCGAACATACGCCGCGATGGCGTCCCGTGCGGCGGGAAGTCCTCGTGGATCGGGATCGTAGCTTCTCGTTTTGAGATAGTCTGCGAAATACCGCGCGAGCAGGTCGTCCGGAAAGCGCAGGGAGTTGCGATGAAACGAGGTATCCGAGAGATCGATGTAATCGCCCCCGGTGGCGCGCAGCTGGTGAGCTGCGCGTAGCAGTGCATTCGCGATCATAAAAAAACCTGCCCGCAGACGCGTCCGCAGGCAGGTCAATGTGAGCACGGCGGGATTCGAACCCACGACTTCCAGCTCCGGAGGCTGGCGCTCTATCCAGCTGAGCTACGCGCCCGTGGAGAGGAGCATAGACACTGCCCGGTGTGCTGTCAATATGATCTTGCATACTCATGGGCGTTCCGGGCAGTCTGTCGTCGCTATGAAGCTCAACAAACGTACAATGTCTACCCTGCTGGTACTTCTGTTTCTGTTCATTACGGTGGGAACGCTGTCGTGGGAACTGCTGGAACGCATCCTCGCAACCACGGGCCTGCAGATTGACTGGTCGGTGGGGCCGATCGGATTCGATCTCAGGGTTCTCGCGCTTACCATGCAGCTGAACCCGGGTTCACTCGCGGGTATTCTCGTCGCGTTTCGCACCTTCAGGTCGGCGTGAGCGGGTACGGCATGAACGCAGCACCCTCTCCACAGTTTCTCCTTGCAAGCAGTTCTCCGCGACGGCACGAGCTGCTCGCGTCGCTGTGTATCGGGTTCGACGTTGAGCAGCCAGATGCCGACGAATCAATAACCCCGGGCACCACCCCGCAGGATGCAGTACAGGAGCTTGCACGACGCAAGTATGACGCGGTACACGACGCCGGTCGCTACGAGTATGTTCTGACCGCAGACACGATCGTTGTCGCGCCGGACGGGTGCATCCTTGGCAAGCCGACCGACCGGGACGAGGCCGCCCGCTTTCTGCATATGCTGTCAGGAGCCCCTCATAGCGTACTGACCGGCGTCTGCCTCGCCCGTCCCCGGCAGAATGTGTACGAAATCGCCTTCGACGCGACGCGCGTGCACGTCGAATCCCTGACGGAAACCGATATTGAATGGTACGTGTCAACCGGCGAATGGCAGGGCGTTGCCGGAGGGTACCGCATGCAGGGTGCCGGTGCCGCGCTGCTTTCGGGAATCGAAGGCAGCCCGAGCAACGTGATAGGCTTGCCATTGCGGCTCGTTTATTCTATGTTGTGTGCCTGTCAATTTCCATTTGACAGAATCTAACCCTCCGACTGGTAACGAGATAGGCTCGAACCCGGTCGAGAAAAAGCGATGGATGCACACGGCATTTCCGTCGAGACTGTGGACTGCGTGTCGTACCCGACACCGCAGGTACCGGACTGTTTTGACGGATATCGAACGCTCGTGTGCGAGAGAGTGTTCCGAAGGAGGAAACATTGGCAGTCGTAACAATGAAGAACCTGCTCGAGTCAGGTGTGCACTTTGGTCATCAGACCAAGCGATGGGACCCGCGCATGAAGCGCTTTATTTTTGCCGAGCGCAACGGGATCCACATCATCGATCTGCAGAAAACCATAGCCGCCATCAAGGAGGCGTATGAAGCAGTACGGCAGACCGTACTGGCGAACAAATCTGTTCTGTTTGTGGGAACCAAAAAGCAGGCGCAGCTTGCCATTCAGCGCGAAGCCGAACTCTGCGGTATGTATTACGTGAACAACCGCTGGCTCGGTGGCATGCTTACCAACTTTACCACAATCAAAAAATCGCTTCTCCGCCTCAAGAAAATTGAGAAAATGGAAGTCGATGGCACATTTGAAAGCCTCACGAAGAAAGAGGTTGCAAAACTCAACAAAGAGCGGGCAAAGCTCGAAAAAAACCTCGGCGGTATCAAGGAAATGCGCGATCTGCCCGGGATCATGTTTGTCATCGATACACGAAAAGAGGCAATTGCAATCGCCGAAGCCCGTCGCTGTGGAATTCCCATCGTAGCGGTCGTAGACACGAACAGTAATCCGGACGGAATCGACTATCCCATTCCTGGCAACGACGACGCGATCCGCGCGATAACCCTGTTCACACAGATCATCAGCAAGGCTGTTGTAGAGGCAGACAACGAAATTGGCCTCGAGGTCATCGAGAGCATGCAGGACGAAGACGACACCGCGTCCGACGACAGCACGATACACGAAGGCCGCGAGGACGAAGAAGGGTATCGCAGGGTTCCGCGTGAAGAACCCGAAGAAAAAGCGCCGGTTGCCGCCTACGTCTCGGAGGACACGTCAGAAGACAAGGAAGAATCGGAAGAAGAATCCGACGACGAAGATGTCATTACCGACAAGGACTACTCCGAGTACGATCCGAGCGAGGACGATCAGAAGCGGGGTCTTCCGGAGCAGGAGTTTATCGAAGACCGTGTGGCCGACGAAGCGGGAATCGACGAAGAACGCCTGTACGGTGAAGACTGAGCCGGCATCAATAACACGTGAATTTGGAGTTACAGAGTGGCAATTAGTGCAGATGTAGTAAAAAAGCTTCGGGACAAGACCGGAGCAGGTATGATGGATTGCAAGAAGGCCCTGGTCGAAGCGGACGGAGACTTTCAGAAGGCGGAAAAACTCCTGAAAGAGCTTGGTCTGGCTGCAGCGGCAAAGCGTGAAGGTCGTGCTACAAACGAGGGCCGGATTTTCACGCACGTGGCAGGTTCCCGGGCAGCAGTCATCGAAATGGCGTGCGAAACCGACTTTGTCGCGCGCAATGAAAACTTCATTGCGCTCGGAAACGGGATCGCCGAAGACGTCGTAACCCGGGGACTGACGGAGGCCGACGATCAGATCGAAAATCGGGTAAAGGAAGCAATTTCTACCATAAAAGAGAATATGGCGCTGCGCCGCGTATCTCTGATAGATATCGCCGACAACGAACTTGTCGCCGACTATATACACGGAGACGGTGGTTCTATCGGCGTGCTCGTCAAGCTCTCGCTCGACAGCGCGAGCACGAAGGAGAACGCATCGGTCAAGCAGTTCGCGTTTGACTGTGCTCTCCACGTCGCGGCCTTCAACCCGTCTTTTCTTTCCGCCGAAACGGTGGACGCCGCGTACCTTGAAGAACAGGAAAGTATCTTCAAAAAGCAGGCAGAGAACATGGACAAGCCCGAGAACGTAATTCAGGGTATAATCAAGGGCAAAATGAAAAAGCATCTGTCCGAGATTTGCCTTGTCGATCAACCTTTCGTAAAGGACGACAAGAAGTCGGTAGCCGCAGTGGCAGAGGCCATTGGCAAAGAGGCTGGCGGGTCGGTCAGCATCAGCGACTTCCGCTACTTTCGCGTCGGACAGGAAACGGAGTAATTCATGGAACGCGTGGTCAAGGATACCGAAAGTCGCATGAAAAAAACCATCGAGGCCGTCACTGACGATCTCAATGAGATTCGGACCGGGCGTGCCAGCGCGTCCCTGTTCGACAGGATCAAGGTGGAATACTACGGAAACCCGACCCCGCTCAATCAGGTTGCCACCATCAGCGTGCCGGAGGCACGCCTGGTGGTGATACAGCCCTGGGACAAGGGAATCATCGGGGAAATCGAAAAGGCCATTCAGAAATCAGAACTTTCGCTGAATCCCAGCAACGACGGAAAAGTCATCCGCTTGAACATTCCTCCCCTGACCGAGGAACGGCGCAAGGAGTACGTCAAAGTAGCAAAGGATAAGGCCGAACAGGGACGCGTTGCCCTTCGAAATATCCGGCGCGACGCGAACGACGAGCTGAAGAAGCTGCAGAAAGACGGCGACATATCCGAGGACGAGCAGAAGCGACTCGAGGACGAGGTGCAGAAGCTCGCCGATTCCTTCGTCAAGAAAATAAACGACGCTCTCGAAGCCAAGGAGCAGGAGATCCTCGAGATCTAGGCAATGGCGCATACCCGGATGACACACTCGGACGCGGTCGCAGGAACCCCCGCCCATGTCGGTATCATCATGGATGGAAACAGGCGCTGGGCAAAACAGCAGGGCTTCGCAGCCACCAAGGGACACGAAGAAGGGCTGAACGCTGCAAAAGCAGCTGTTCGAGCTGCAGCGTGCGCAGGGGTGCAGGTTCTCTCGCTGTATACCTTTTCCACCGAAAACTGGCAGCGTGGAACCCGCGAGGTTCGCTTTCTCCTGAATCTGGTACGTCATTTACGCGATGAATACGAATTTTATCGTGAATTTGGCGTACGAGTCGTGCATTCGGGTGAACTTGACGGGCTTCCCGACGAGGTCCAGGCCGATATCCGACAGACAGTCCGGGATACGAGATCACACACAGGCATTATCTGCAATCTGGCAATTAATTATGGTGGACGCGCGGAAATCCTGTCAGCTGTGCAGCGCATGCTCAACGACGGAAGCTGGGATGGACGAAGCCGTCCGGATGCCCGGCTTCTGGAGGAACATCTGGATCAGCCGGA
>SKKC01000216.1 GCA_007121695.1 Spirochaetales bacterium
GCGCGAACTGAGGAATCGGCCATCCATGACGAACCACCTGGTGCCGGGTGAACCCTCATCGTGGTGATGATGGGTACAGTGTGGATTGGGACAGAAGGGGGGACGAGGCATAGGCGCTCCTTACCGGGGGAGGTGAGCTGAGACTGGGTCAGGTCACCTCGCAGAGTATTGAGCAGTGCGAGGAGGGGCATGAGAGCCATCATCCTGCGCTCTGGTCACCTATAAAATACCCGGGGAACACGCGGGTTGATTGGTCTGAAACGGGCAAAAAACACCAGGGTGGCGGACAGTAATCACGGGTTGCGACGACGGCGATAGGATCTGCCTTCACGTTCAGCAATCGCCGCGGCCTCGTCGGTCGCGCGTCTGACCTGTTCGAGCAGCTCTGCTTCACGCGACCGGAAATCAGGAGGAACCACAATGGGTTCGCCGAAATGCAGGTGCAATCTGGAAAACGGCAGGGGAATCTGATAGTTGTCCCACCGCTTCCGGAAGGTGATTGAGTGACTGAACCACGCTCCGGATGGAATAATCACGTTCCCGCTTTTACCAGCTATGTGCACAATACCCGGCTTCGGCACTCGTGCCGGGCCAAGCGGACCGTCCATTGCGATCGTGCCGTCATGTCCGGACTTCAGATACCGGATAAAACCAAGAACTCCACGAGCGCTCTTCTTGGGCCTGTTTCGCGAGCTGATCCGGAAATCCATGAAACCGAAATGGTTCAGCACATATGCCAGCACATCGCCCCGCCAGGAGTCTTCCACCAGCGCGGACCCACCCCTGTGACGGTACCAGTAGATCCCGACAACAGAATATTCATGCCAGACGCCGAATATAACTCGTGTCCCCTGCCTCCGATATGCTCTGAAGCGATCAATGGGATCATCTATGATACGAACGGAAGCACCGATCAGCCGATACATCGACAGAACGACAGATCGGACCAGAAAGGTAAGTAACCAGACCATTGTGAGGAATATATTAAAGTTTCGTTAATTGTCACAAGCGCCGCGACAGCTATGCCCGCGACCTTTTCCGGTAGGAAAGCGCACGTCGTTTCGCTTTCTTCTCCGCCTCGTTGGTAGCCGCATCGAGCCGATCCAGCAACTCGGCTTCCTGTGACTTGTAGTTTGCAGGAACGTCAATGGGGTCGCCGAGGACAATATGCAAACGGGCGAAGGGAAGCGGAATACGATAATCATCCCAGCGGCCTCGCACTCGTACAGAGTGGCTGAAATACGCTCCCACCGGAATCACGAGATGGCCGGTTTTCGAAGCGATCTGCAGGATGCCTGGTTTGCCCCGACGGGCCGGGCCGAACGGGCCGTCGACCGTAATGCTCCCGTCATGCCCGTCCCGCAGATACTTCACGAAACCGAGAATTCCCTGTGCCTTGTTCAGCGGACGCTTTTCGTCCCGCGCACGGAAATCCTGTGTGCCAAAATGGCGAAGTACGTTTCCGAGTACGTCGCCCTTCCAGGAATTTGCCACCAGAGCCGATCCCCGTCGGTGCCGGTACCAGAACATGCCAACGACCGAGTACTCGTGCCAGAGCGCGAAAATCACCCGACGTCCTTCCCGGTGATATTTTCGGACCTCGCGAATGGGATTATCTACAACGCGAACAGTGTTTCCGATCATTCGGTAGACGGCTATCAGAAAGAAACGCGTGATAATGCTGAAAACGCGCATGACCGGGCCGTCATGCTGCGATCCGGGTGTTCGGGATCTCAAGAATTGGCTCCAATAATTAGGTGTTTTGGCTCTACACTTGTATGTTAAAGGGGAAAACTGATAATTACCACAGGATTTTGCTATGAGTACAGCCTGGCATACACAGAAAATTGAAGAAATCACCGAGAACTTTGACAGCGACCGCAGCGCAGGCATATCTGACAGCGACGCCCGGGAGCGCCTCGAGGAGCACGGCCCCAACAGGCTACCGGAAAAGAATAAACGAGGACCAGTCGCCCGCTTCGTCGCTCAGTTTCACAACGTTTTAATCTATCTCCTGATTACGGCTGCCGTCATTGCCGGTTTTCTCGGTGAATGGATCGAGGCAATCGTCATACTGGCGGTTGTTCTCATAAACGTCACGGTAGGCTTCATTCAGGAAGGCAAAGCCGAGAAGGCGCTCGAGAGCATAAAGAACATGCTGTCGCTCGAGGCGACAGTAACCCGGGGCGGAAACCGAAAAACCATCGACGCTGAGGAGCTCGTACCAGGCGATCTTGTCAGCATCAAGTCAGGCGATCGCATACCGGCCGATCTTCGTTTTGTTCGAGTCAAAAGTCTTCGCGTCGAAGAATCTGCCCTGACCGGAGAGTCAGAAGGTGTAAACAAGGACACCGAGACGGTGGACGAGGACGCAGCGTTGGGAGACCGGAAATGTCTTGGCTTCTCGGGCACCACCGTCACGTACGGAGAAGCACAGGGCATCGTCACCGCAACTGGAGCCAACACGGAGATCGGCAAGATCAACACCATGATCTCTGAGGCAGCTGAAAAAACGACACCATTGATTCGAAAAATTGATCGTTTCGGCACGATACTGTCGATCGTGATAGTCGCCCTTGCCGGTGGTTTTTTTGCGTTTGGCTACCTCGTGCAGGGCTTGGACCTTCAGGACATGTTTCTTGCGTCCATAAGCATCGTTGTCGCATCGATTCCTGAAGGACTTCCGGCCATTCTGACAATTACCCTTGCATTAGGTGTGCAACGCATGGCACACCGAAACGCCATTATCAGAAAACTTCCGGCGGTCGAAACACTCGGTTCGGTAAGTGTCATCTGTTCTGACAAGACAGGCACACTCACCCGGAATGAAATGACTGTCGTATCTGTACGGACCACCGAACACGAGTACGAGATCCACGGTACCGGCTACGATCCGGAAGGTACGATATCGCAGCGTGAGGGTGAAAACTCGAGCAGCGAAGAACTACCCGAAACAGTCCTTGAGCTTCTGCGCTGCGGCAAAGCCTGCAATGACAGCAGTATAGATACCGACGGCGAGGGAAACTGGGTAGTCGAGGGCACACCGACCGAAGGAGCACTCATTACCCTCGCCCGCAAGGGCGGACTGGAAGACTGGAGTTCACAGCGACTGGATTCGGTACCATTCGAGTCAGAACACAAATACATGGCGACTCTGAACCAGACCGGGAGTGGCCGCAGAACCTACCTGAAAGGTGCACCGGAACGCGTGTTTGACCGCTGTTCGACGGATATGGACCATGAGACTTGGAAAACCCGCGTCGACGGGATGGCAGGCCACGGGGAGCGTGTTCTGGCGCTCGCGTACAGGGACGAATCGGACTCGACAGACAGCATTTCGCATGACGACCTGGAAAGCGGATTTACGCTACTGGGACTCGTCGGCATTATTGACCCCCCACGCGACGAAGTTGTGAAGGCGGTATCCGAGTGTCATGAGGCCGGTATACGAGTCATTATGATTACCGGTGATCATGCGATTACCGCAGGTGCGATTGCAGAAAAGCTCGGCATTGAAGATAGCGCAGATCCTGTCAGCGGCAGCGATATCGAGGCCATGAGTGATGATGAACTGCGCGAGTCAGTGTTAGTACACAGTGTATTCGCGCGGACGAGTCCCGAACACAAACTTCGGCTGGTACAGGCGCTCCAACAGGAAGGCAACCTTGTCGCAATGACCGGCGACGGAGTCAACGACGCCCCTGCGCTCAAGAATTCGGACATCGGCATAGCCATGGGGATCAAAGGTACCGAAGTCACCAAAGAGTCTGCCGAGATGGTTCTCGCAGACGACAATTTCGCGAGCATAGTGCAGGCAGTCGAAGAAGGCCGCACCATATACGACAATATTCGAAAAACAATCCTCTATCTGCTTCCTGCCAACGGTGCCGAGGCAGCGGTCATTATCGTGGCTCTGATGCTCGGTCTTACGCTCCCGATCAGCCCGGTACAGGTTCTGTGGGTAAACATGGTCTCAGCCGTCACCCTGGCGCTGGCGCTCACTGTCGAACCCATGGAGCGCAAGGTCATGCTGCGACCTCCCAGAGCACCCGATGAGCCGATTCTCGGCGCGAGTTTCTTCCGCCGAGTCGTGTTCGTGTCAATTCTCAGCGGCGGTCTGACATTTGCTGCGTTCACCCTGCTGTACGAGTCGGGTATGGAAGGACGTGACCTCGCGATTGCCAGGACAACAGCGGTCAATATGCTGGTTGTTGCCCACACGTTCTATCTCTTTGCGTGCCGAAAACTGTACGAGTCGAGCATAAGTCGGCGGATACTCGAAAACAAACTGGCGTTCGGACTCACAGGCGTCCTCGCGGCGTTACAGGCCGGATTCACGTATCTTCCGTTCATGAATACGCTGTTTGGCACCGCTCCCATTCCCGCGGTGTACTGGGTATTCATTATCGGAGCCGGGTTCGCGGCCTTCCTGCTGGTAGAACTCGAGAAAGGTATCAGCAGAAAATGGGGCTCACAATAGAAGGAATGGTGTGATAATTGCAGAAGCTCGGGCGGCAGCCCGTTTGCCTTCAGCTCTCAGGCTCTGAATACTACCGAGACATAACTTTCAGCAAAACCCGGAAGGTCGCGAATCCACACGAGAAACTTGTCGGCTTCCTGACGGTCAGGATATGGACCGACCCGGAGGCGATAGAATCGCGTGCCTTCGATGTCGATGGGAAAAATCACGCTGCCGAGACTGCGTTCTTCCAGCCGCTCACGCGCCCGTTCGACCGTATCCCGGTTGGGAGACGATACGACCTGTATCCAGTACTCTCGTCCCGTTGTCTGGACGGCGGCTGCAGTACGAGGCGAGGGCTGCGGGGTGGCGGTCGCCGGGGCGGGCGGAGTCGCAGCGGGAGGCTCCTGACGGGGAGTCGTCTGTCGGGGCTGCTGGGGCTGCGGCTGTTGACGGGCCTCGGGCTGAGGGGCGCTCGGCTGTGGAGCCGGATCCTCGGCCACACGGGGTTCGGGTTCCGGTTCTGGCTCCGTTACCGGCGCATCGGTTTCCCTGGCCGTTTCCGCAGGTTCCGGGGCGTCCTGACGCGAGCCATACACTATGATCAGGTCACCATCATCCTCCGGATCATCATCTTCAATGATGCCAAGAGGACCGTCCGAGGACCGAACGTACTCAATGGGATCGAATACCCGTCTACTGTCCGCGGTCTGAACTCCTTCCTGAGCGCGGTCTCCGGCCGGATACAGAGCCAGAAGACTGATACCAAGTACCAGCGCCGAGAAGAGGGTAACCGACAAAATAATCACGAGAAGCTTTCGATGATCCATATATGCGCTTCGCTCCGCCTTGTTAACAGTCAATATACAGTTCGCGCAGAAGCCCGCGTACCCTCCGACGAAGGACGCCGCGGGTCACTGAGTTTCCCACAATAGATATATCGACCTGTTCAGCGGATAAACTTAGGCTGCGCTGCTGCCTGAAGCGGGCAATTGTGGACCGAATGCCATGTCTGTCACGCCGCCAGGCGCGCAGAAAACGGACGGGAGCCCATGCCCGAACGACAATGGCGTGATCACAGACGGTGTGCAGTCCCATATGAAACAGAAGCGCTGCGTTAATGACGATACGCGCGTCACCGGGAAGACTGTCGATCTCCGATCTGACACGGGCTACCATGGGAGGGTGCACAATCGCTTCGAGCCGTTCGAGTGCCGTCCTGTCGGTGAATACACGGCGTCCAAGCGCGCGCCGGTCCACCATACCCTCTCCGGTGAGCACATCGTCCCCGAATGCCTCCGCGACAACCTGAACCTCGTCCTGCAAAACGGCATGGCCGACAGCGTCCACGTCGATCTCACGGAAGCCACAGTCTCTGAGAATCGATGTTAACTCGCTCTTGCCACTGCAGATCCTGCCTGCAACCCCGATAATACGGATCAATGAAACTCGCCCCACCGACTCCCGCTTTCCACCTGTACTTTCAGGGGAACCGAAAGCTCTACTGCCCTGGTCATTTCATCGACAAGAAGGTCGCGGATTCCATCGACTTCAGCAACCGGGCATTCCACCATGAGTTCGTCGTGGACCTGCAGAATAAGCCTGCCGTCGAAACCCGCCTCGCGCAGGCGCGCATCCACGTTGCACATCGCCTTCTTCACGATGTCAGCGGCGCTTCCCTGTATGGGGGTATTTACCGCGATGCGCTCGGCACCTTCGCGTTCCACCCTGTTTCGACTCTTCAGCTCGGGGATGGGACGCCGACGACCAAGCAGCGTGGTACTGTACCCCCGCTCCTTCGCCGACTCCACGCATTCGTCCACGA
>SKKC01000068.1 GCA_007121695.1 Spirochaetales bacterium
GCCGAGGGTTTCGTCCGCCGGTTGGTCTCTTACATGTCGTTCGTTCTGCCGGGGCTGTAGCGTTCTGGCTCGGGTTTTTGCTTCTGGTTATCGCTGCCAGCGGCCCGATAGAAGTACAGACGGAACGAGTGTTTCTCGGGCCGGGTATCGACATTATGATCGTGCTCGACGAGTCGCCGACTATGGCTGCGACGGATTTCGGCGGGCAGACACGCTTCGATGGCGCGCGCAGCACCATCTGGAATTTTGTACGGGCACGACCCGGTGACGCGATCGGGCTCGTCAGCTTTTCGCTTGAGTCAGCACTCCGGCTTCCACTCACCACCGATCACGATATGCTTTTTGACAGACTCCAGGAGCTTCAAATCATGGAGCTCGGCGACGGGACAGCGATTGGAGACGCGTTAGGCCTTGCTGCGCTTCATCTGCGACACTCGGATGCACCTTCGCGAGTCATTATCCTTTTAAGCGACGGAGTAAACAATGCCGGCCTGATCGAACCCGAAGAAGCCGCGACCATAGCCCAGACCCTGGGTATTCGGATCTACACGATCGGCATTGGAAGTCTCGCCGAAACCACCCTCGATTTTGTTGATCCGTCAACGGGGCGCAGGTATCAGGCTGTTGTCGACAGCAGCTTCGACGAGCAGCTTCTCCGGGATATTGCGCGACGGACAGGCGGAGTATATTACCACGCACGAACGGAGCGTGGACTCACACAAATTCTGGAAACCATAAACAGTCTGGAAACGACCGATCGTCGCACCCGGCTTTCGGTCCGGATACGACGTCTTGACCGGCAGTTCCTGATCGCTGCAGGTGTTCTGTTTGCTGTCGGGTATCTTCTCCGAAGTCTGATCTTACGGGAGGTCCTATGACCTTCGTGTATCCGGCCTTTCTCGGGTTTACCGTAATTGCTGTTTCGTTAGTTGTGCTTATACAGGTTTTCGTTCTTGTCAAGGCCAGGCACGATCTGCGTCTGCTGTTGCACGAGCAGAACACCCGTGCTATCGAACGGGTTCTCGTGTGGAAATGGGTGCTGTCAACTCTGTTTGTCATGCTTTCCGTTGCCTCACTGGGCATTGCGTTAACCGGTCCCGAATACGGGCAGCGGGAGATCGAAACAAGCAGAGACGGGCTGGATGTCAGCATTGTATTCGATGTAAGTCGGAGTATGTACGCGTCAGACATTGAGCCAAGCAGACTCGCCGCATCGCGAGACATGGTGGCGCGCCTGTTGACGGATTTTCCCGAGTCGCGATTCGGCCTGACGGTCTTTCGGGGCGCTGCCACACGGCTTTTACCACTTACACGAGATGACATCGCGATGCAATACGCACTGCAGGCGCTCAGTCCGGACATGATTACCGCGCCGGGAACAAGTATCGCAGCGGGCATTGTCGAAGGCCTTGCCACGATACCGGGTGGCAGCAACCGTTTCGGTGCCATACTCCTCCTGAGCGATGGCGAATCGCTGACCGGAGACGATAGAGCTGCCGCTCAGATGGCCCGCGATGCACGAGTTCCGATTGTCGTGGTCGGGGTTGGCAGCAGTGACGGCTCCGTCATCCGACTTCCTGACGGGGACCTGGTTCGCGATGTGGCGGGCAACGTAGTAGTGAGCCTGCTCGACGAACAGAATCTCCGCGCGCTCGCTGATACGTCAGAGGGCCTGTATGTGCGAATCGATGAGCCGGGAGCCTACGAAACGGTACGGAGATTCCTGTCACGGCACGCCACGGGCGAAGCGGCATTCATGGAGGAGCGAGTCAGCCGATCGCCGCTCTTCGCGGGACTCGCTGTGTTTTTTCTCTTATTGTATATTGGGGTTAAGGTGATCCGATGGCGAAACCTGTTTTAGTTCTGTCCCTGCTTGTTCTGTTCAGTGGGTGCGACTTTCTTGGCAGACATTCTGGTGTTGCCCATGGAAACTTTGAGTTTTCGCAGGGACGGTTCTCGGAAGCGCTTCGCAGGTACGAGGGTGTGCTCAACCTGCGCATTGATGCTGATTCCGAGCGCCTCGTAGAGTTCAATATCGGGAGTGTCCGGTACGCCATCGGCGATGTCGAGTCCGCCGCCGACCACTGGACCGCAAGCAGTGACACCGAACAGGGGGACGTGCGGTTCCGAAGTGTATATAACCTCGGTGTACTGCTGTTTCAGCAGGGGAGGTATCGGGCCGCATTCGAGCAGTTTCGCGAAGCGCTCCGCCTTCAACCTTCAGATCTCGAGTCAAAGCACAATCTTGAACTTGCATTCAATCGGTGGCAGGCGACCGGACCAGAGCAGGCAGAAACCGTTCTCGATGCGACGGAATCGCTGCCCCCGGCTGCTGAAGGCAGTCTCGACGAGATACGGCGTCGAAGCGCCGAACGCTTTCGCGTGCGCGAAGAACCGATTCCCTGGAGCGACGTCAATGACTGGTAGCGATTTCGGTCGTATTCTCGACGAATGGGAACGGAGGGTGAAAACACCGGAGTCTGATACTGAGGACGTGTTCAGGAATGCCCTTGACGAGTATCTACCCGATGTATCAGACGAAAAGTTCTCTGAACCCGACATGACCCAGGACAGCACCGATTTTTCCCGTCTGAAATCGGAGGCTACACTCGATCTGCATGGAATGCGCGTAGAAGAGGCCGTGCAGCTGGTGCAGAAGTTTCTTCGGGAATCGCAGAGGCGCGGATTGCGCAAAGTTACCGTCGTTCACGGGAAAGGCAACCATAACGCGGATCGTTTTTCCAGACTCAAACAGGTAGTGACGCGGGAACTGGAACGCAGTTCCATCGCGGGTAGAACGATGCAGCCACCCCGCCATCACGGAGGCTCGGGGGCTACATGGGTCATGATACGGCCCTACCGTTCGCGGTAGATAATTCGTCCTCTCGTAAGGTCGTATGGTGAGAGCGCGACTTTGACCTTGTCGCCAGGTACGATGCGTATGTAATGCTTGCGCATCTTTCCGGAAAGATGGGTCAGAATCACGTGTCCATTCTGCAGTTCCACCCGGAACATGGTATTGGGAAGTGATTCTTTTACAATACCCTCGACTTCGATAGCTTCTTCTTTCGCCACGGCAACTCCTTTTCGTGCGTTTTGTCTCGTTAAGCTATGGAGGTTTCGGGTTTGTGTCAAGATTATGTTCCGGCTGTTCGCCACCGTGGTGTTATTGACCGGTGAATGATCGACCAGTTCAACACCGGGGTGGTGGACAGTACCCACGAAATATGACATAACCCCAGTCTAATTTCATGATCCGCTTGCGTGGTACGTTTCATCATTCAAGCAGAGAGAGGCAGTGATGGACCAGGAATTCGTGCAACGAATGAAAGAAAAACTTCTTCAAATGAAAACCGAAATTCTCGAGAATCTGGCTCAGGAAAGCGCGGAGTTTAACGAAATAGTTGCTGCTGGCGATCAGAAAGACATTGTCGACATCGCGAGCACCGACATCGACAAGAATGTACTGAGTACGCTGGGTAATCAGGAAATGAAAAGCCTCCGGCTCATAGAAAGCGCGCTTTCACGAATCGAAAACGGGGTGTACGGCACGTGTCTGAAGACAGGGAAACAGATCCCCAAAGAACGCCTCGAAGCCATTCCCTATGCCTTGTATACGATTGACTACCAGAACGAGCTGGAGCGACGCAACCGCTAGGTTCAGACCGTCCGGTAGAGGGGCGCGATATCTGAAGTATTAAGACAATCGTCTGTTTCACCGATAAATTTCCTGTACGGCGAGAGGTGTACAGGTGGGTATCAACGGTACTGCGTCATCCATACAGGTCACGCCAGCGACATTGATCGGCGCCCGTTTTGACGTGGGCAAGGTCAACTTCCCGGTAGCAGGCAACTCGACGTATGTCAGTTTCGAGCATGTTCGTGGCATACCTTCGGGTGACGATGGCGGCGGCTATTCTGCAAGCCGCTTGCACATTATCAATCGGATTCTCGATCGTATGACGAATCGTTCGGTTTCCGAAAACGAACTCAATCTGACCGAAGCTTCGGAGCTTCTCTCCAAAAAGCTGCATTCCCCGATCCATGGGTCCGTGTATGGAACGTACACGGTGGGCGACATTATCGATTTTGCTGTATAGAGTCCAGCTGTCAGATCATCGTATGGTTGGTCGATAGATCATTGTTCCCGATTTCCCTCTCGACAGTCGTATCTGGCCCGTGACCCGGGAACAGGCGAGTCTCGGCCGGTAGGGTCAGGATCGTCTCCTGAACGCTTTTCAGCAGCAGTTCTTCGTTTGCGCCAGCGAAGTCGGATCGTCCCATTGCCTTGAAGAACAGCGTATCACCGGTCCATGCCATGGCCAGCGACTCGCTGTATACCACAATGCTGCCCGGGGTATGTCCCGGTGTGTGCAACACGGTCAGATCGGTAGCCGGAACAACGAACCCGCTATCGATGGCGGTCGGGTCTGCCGGGCGTGACGCGAACAGGTCCTGAAACGAAGAAACACCCTGTGGCCCGAAGGGCTGAAAGATCGCAGACGCCACACCTTCGTTCTTCGGATCAAGAAGCGGGAAATCCTCTTTGTGTAAATAGACTGGAATCGTCTTATTCGAGTCACTATACCTGGCAACGACATCGTTGCAGGCAGAGACGTGATCGATATGCCCATGTGTAAGTACGATTGCGACCGGACGCACATTCAGAACTTCAAGTCGGGCAAGAATCGATTCGGAGTCCGCACCCGGATCGATAACAAGACACTCTTTCTTGCCCGTCGTAATAACGTACGTGTTCGTGTGAAACGGTCCTACTATGATGCGTTCAATCATGCTATGCTCCAGTTCACAGTACTCGAGTATACAGGTCGTCGCAAGTCAACAAAATGTCTGGAATTCTGCTTTCTGTCGTCATTGCTATCTTTTTTTTTCTTGTCGTTCCGGGTGCTGGTGCCTTTGTAGTGCGAGCCAAATGGCGGCGATATCGTACGCTCGTGTATCGCGCAGCGTCCCGTCCCAAGGCTCTGTATAGTGATATACGTGCCGTGCGGGAAGGAAAGAGGCCTTCGTTCGAGTGTTCCTTTACCGGGCGACTCGAAGCCCTGCAGGGAGACAGCACACTCTGGCTTCGTGACGGCTCCTCCAGCGTGGAGATCGACATGGAAAATGCGCACATAGTTATTCTCCCGCCATTTCAGAACCGTGATGTATCGTTACCACCGCGAACAGGTCTCGATTTTCCGAATGAAACGCCGGAGGTCATACCCTGGCACAGGGTCACGAGTCTTACCGAGGGAAGCAATGTGTTTGTCGCGGGAGAGCTCGTTCACACAAGCGGTAACGCAGTGTTCTCACAGAACACCGGTACGGAGCTCCTGGTTCTCTTTTTCGACGGACCTCCGGAGCACGTGCTCGAGCGCGCCGTGTGGACAGGTCGTCAGCGAAACGAGTACTGGAGCCCGGTGACTCCCGTCGCGCTCCTGTCGGGAATGTTCGCGCTGTCGATTTTTGCCATGCAGCTTCTGAGCCAGTCCCGTAGCGATGCATTGCTTACCCTTGGACTTGCAATGGTTCCTGTCCTGCCGCTGCTCCCACCCGCGGTTCCCGGCTATTTTCTGTACAGAAGACTCTGGCGACGGGGCAGGGCCTACCGGGCAGCTCGCGACGCGTTCAGGCTGGAAGCTGCGAAAAGCGGTGATACTGCCGGTGCGCACGATACGGTAATCAGGAGTAACCAGCGGAGGGCGGTGTGGCACGAGCTGTTGGCAGTTTCCTCGCTGCTCGCATCGATTTTTCTGAATTATGTGATTCTCGTCAGACTGTTTGCCATTATTCTGTGATTGCGTCCCGTTCTTGACACACCAGCCGTGCTGACACACACTAACCTACCTCAGGAGTCATTGTTGCGGTCGGTGTATGTGCTTATATTGCATCCGGTTTTTCTCAGCGCGTTTTTTAGCTGGCTTATCGCACAGCTGATAAAGTCCATAATAAGCGCCGTGCGAAATCCCTCCCGAAACCCCGGCGAGGTAATTATGACCATCTTCTGGCGTACCGGGGGGATGCCATCCAGTCACAGTTCAATGGTCACGGCGCTGGCAACGTCGATTGGATTCTCCGAAGGTATTGGAAGTTCGGTGTTTATTTTATCCCTCTGTTACGCCACGGTAGTTATTCGAGACGCGCTGGGTGTGCGACGAGCCGCGGGACTTCAGGCGCAGGCGTTAAACAGACTTGGAACGCAGGTCGCGGCTCAGAGCGACATCACCTTTACACCGGTTCGCGAAGTCAATGGCCACACTTCGGCAGAAGTAA
>SKKC01000099.1 GCA_007121695.1 Spirochaetales bacterium
ACAACAACAATAACACCTTTGTTGGCGCATTCGGTGCGACGTTCGACTTCTTCATAGACGACAACGGGGACGTGCAGTACGGCCCGATACAGCCCGGGTACCGCGACTTCCTCGAAACCTTCGCCCGCTGGTACGAGGAAGGTCTGCTCGATGTCAACATAGAATCGATGGACAGGCAGCAGGTTGCCGCGAAAATGACCACTGGCCAGTCAGGTGCATCCATAGGCTTCGCAGCATCGCGTCTTGGTGCCTGGCTCGAAGCTGTAGACGGCGACCCAGACTATGACTTCGTCGGTGTGAGATACCCGGTCCTGAACCGTGGCGAGATCCCGATGTTCACGCAGATGGCTTTCCCGATTGAGGGGAGTCCGGGTCATGCTCACGTGAACCCCCAGGCACGCGACATTGAGGGAATCATGCGCTACATGGACTATGCGTACTCAGAGGAAGGAAACATACTCTTCAACTTTGGTATCGAGGGCGAGTCCTTCGAGTGGATCGACGGATATCCCACGTATACCGATCTGATCTTCAACAATCCGACCATGAGCCGCCCCGAAGCGATGGGCATGTATGTCCGGTCGTCCTACAACGGACCCTTCGTGCAGAGAGCTGAGTACTTCGAGCAGTACGGGTTTACCTTCGAGCAGCAGCGCGAATCCAACGAAAACTGGCAGATCACGAATGTCGAGAACCACCGCATGCCTCCGGTAACACCAACCCCGGAAGAGAGCAGTGAACTTGCGACGATCATGAGCGATGTAAACACGTATCGCGATGAGATGCGGGTACGGTACGTCCTCGGGATCGAAAGCCTCGATTCGTTCGACCGCTACGTACGGAATATCGAAAACATGGGTATAGCCCGAGCGATCGAGATCTATACCGCTGCGCTTGAGCGGTTCAATAACCGCTGATTCCAAGAGGAAACAGCGTACATGCGAGGGATGGTGCGCCGTCCCTCGCGTTTTGCTGAGGAGATACCAACAGTGGGCATCAAACCGCCACCATCGACCAAACTGTCTACCAGGTTAAAGACCGGTTTGCTTCGGGACAAGGAACTTCTGATCATGCTTGTCCCGGTGGTCACGTACTTTTTTATTTTCCATTACATTCCCATGTACGGTGCAACCATTGCATTCAGGAACTACAGCCCGGCGAGGGGCTTTGCCGGCAGTCCCTGGGTAGGTTTTACACACTTCGCGCGATTCTTTCGGAGCGTCTATTTCGAACGGCTCATGGTGAACACGATTTATCTGAACGTGCTTGCCCTGGTGTTCGGATTTCCGGCGCCGATAATTCTGGCGTTGCTCCTGAACGAAGTGAAGACAAAGTGGTTCAAGAACTCGGTACAGACAATTACCTATCTGCCCCACTTTATTTCACTCGTCGTAATTATCGGGCTGCTCAGAGAGTTTACGATTACCTCCGGCCTCGTGAACGACATCCGGGTCATGCTGGGCTTTCGCCGAATCCCCATGTTACAACTTCCAGAGTACTTCCGGACCTTGTACGTTACGAGCGAAATCTGGCAGACCATAGGCTGGAACTCGATCATTTACCTCGCAGCGCTCTCCGGCGTTGACCCGGAGTTGTATGAAGCCGCGAAGATTGACGGCGCGAGCCGCTGGAAACAGACGCTTCACGTCACGCTCCCGGGAATACAGAGTACCATCATTATTCTCCTGATTCTGAGAATGGGTCGCATGTTCACGATTGGTTTCGAGAAGATAATTCTCATGTACAACCCGTCGACCTATAGCGTGGCCGATGTTATCTCAACCTTTGTGTACCGGTCCGGTCTGCTGGAAATGAACTTCAGTTTCAGTACCGCCGTCGGGCTGTTCAACTCCGTGCTGAACTTTGCAATGCTTCTGCTGGCGAACCGTTTAAGCAAACGGTACAGCGAAACGAGTCTGTGGTAACCAATATGAGCACACTACTTATACCATTCAGAAAACGGGGCCTTTCGGGAAACACCGGCACGGTCCCACCGAAATTCAAAGGCATCAAGGAATCGCGCGGGTACCGGACCTTTCAGTTTTTCAACTACCTCGGGCTCGGATTGCTGGCCTTCCTGACGCTGTATCCAATGTGGCACGTACTGATTGGCTCGATAAGCGATGGCCGCGCACTCATGCGCCATTCGGGCTTTCTCCTGCTTCCAATCGGCGAGATTTCCTTCCGGGCCTACGAGTCGGTACTGAATAACCCGAACATTGCCATGGGCTACCGGAATACTCTGTACATTCTGTCGGTGGGCATTCCGCTTCAGGTGTTCGTTACGTCACTTGGTGCGTACGTACTGTCGCGTAAGACCTTCGGCCTGAAAAACCCGGTCATGTTCTTTATTACCTTCACCATGTTTTTCCAGGGCGGCATGATCCCCATGTTCCTGCTCGTGAGAGACCTCGGGCTCATGAACAATCTGCTGTCGGTTGTGCTTCCCTTCACGGTGAATGCCTTTAACCTGATAATAATGCGGACGTCGTTTCAGGCGGTCCCGGAGTCGCTGGAAGAATCGGCGCGTATGGACGGAGCAAATCACTTTACGATCTATGCGCGAATCGTGATGCCGCTGAGCAAGGCCGTTATCGCGGTCATGGTGCTCTACTACGGTGTCGGCTTGTGGAATGGCTGGTTCTGGGCGTCGGTGTTTATTCGAAACCGCTCGCTCTTTCCGCTGCAGCTTATTCTGAGAGAAATTCTGATTATCCAGGATCTGGCATCGATGACGCAGGGCGTCAGCGGCGACGAAATGATAAGCCTGACAGAAGCGATACGCTACGCGACCATTATTGTTTCGACACTCCCGATACTCACGGTGTACCCCTTTCTGCAGAAATACTTCGCGAGCGGGGTAATGATCGGCGCGATCAAGGGATAGAACACGGTCGCCGGGCTACTCCACGGGCTCGGCCAGTCCGTTACGCCAGCGGTCGGGCGGGTCGCCGTGACCCGTCCCGCCACCGCCCCGGAGGAATCCCCGTTTCCTTCGTGAACTGACGGTTAAAAAAATAAACGTCCCGATATCCGAGCGCATCGGCAATCTCCTGCTGGCTCATGCGCGTTTCATGAAGCAGTGCTTTGGCCCGGTCGATACGCGCCTGAATAAGGTAGCGGTTCGGACTCTGACCAAAGTGTGCCTTGAAGAGCACGTTGAAGCGGCTTGGCGACAGCGATGCGACCGCGGCCATATCGTCGACCGTCCAGGGATGCGCAAGCCGCTGCAACACACGTTGTCTGACCCTGTCGAGTCGCGGGTCGGCCGGCGAACGCCGGGAGTCGGGATGTGCAAGCAGATGAAACAGCTGCCGCAGGGCAAGTGACGCTTCTTCACAGCGAAAGCTGGAATCGAGCGGTACGGAATCGAGAACCAGCCCGGTGAGCCGTCGCAGGCGGTGCGTGTCTTCGACAAGAATCGGTTCATTGACCGGAGGTATCGGCACACCTGCGCTCGCGCGGCCGAACGGCGCCCGAGGGTCCAGATGCGCCGCAAATACGGTAAGCGGATGCTCCGGATCGTGCGTTGCCGTCGGTTTTGATCCCGGCGCAAACAGAAAACAGAAGCCCGAACGCAACGAATGGGTCTCTCCGCCAGTATTCAGGCGCCCCTCACCCTCGAGGACGCACCAGCAGTCCAGATCCGGCAGCGGGGCCGGAGCCCAGGACCAGCCGGGTTCACAGAAAAATATGCGGGGGTCCTGCTGGAAGCCTCTTCTGTCCGGACCGGTAACAGTGTGTGTCACAACAGTTGTATAATGCAAAAGATCAGTGGTTCTGACCATAGTGTTCTGCGGTATCCGGCGTACCATGAACACATTATGAAACCATGCACCATTCACCCGTCGGTACATTCAGCCGACTATACCGGTTACGATACGAAAACCCTTCGTGACCGCTTTCTTATCGAGACGCTGTTCGAGCCCGGCCAGACGCACTGGCATTACTGCGCGGAGAACCAGTTGCTTCTGTGCGGGATATGTCCGGACACGACAGTTTCGCTGCAGGTCCCCGACGCGCTCGGGCCCGAACCCATTCTGGAACGCAGGGAAATGGGTGTCGTTAATCTCGGCGAACCCGGAGAAATTACCGTAGACGGCGCGCGTTACGCCATGGACGCGAACGACGGGCTGTATATCGGCACGGGCGCGGGAGAGGTGACCCTCTCCGGAGCAGGGGCAAAGTTCTACTGTACCTTCGCGCCAGCGCACCGGACCTGTCCGATCCGGCACATCCGCTTCGAAGAGGCGGAACCGCTGCGCCTCGGATCGGCCGATGCCTGCAATGAACGGACGATCTACTTTTACATAGCGCCGGGCGTTACCGAGAGCTGCCAGCTTATGATGGGCATAACCGTGCTCGAGACTGGCAGCGTCTGGAACACCATGCCCTGCCACCGCCACCTGAGGCGCATGGAGGTGTACCTCTACTGCCGCCTTCCCGAGGATCAGATGATCGTCCACCTTATGGGCCGCCCCGAAGAGACCCGCAACCTGATTCTGCGAAACGAACAGGCTGTCATTTCCCCGAGCTGGTCCATTCACTGCGCGGCAGGCACGCAGAATTACGCATTCCTCTGGTGCATGGTCGGGGAGAATCAGGACTTCAAGGACATGGACCTCGTCGACATGGCCGACCTTTATTGAACGTGAATACAGGGAATACGTACATGAACACACACGCAACAACACCAGGCTGGGTGACACACAGCCGACTCGAATCCGTTCGCCGCCGGGTCCTCGAGTGGACCGAACAGGACATTAATTCCGGGTGGGAAGACATCATCGTCGTACAAGGGGCGGCGGAACTCGGCATCGCGGGAAACGATCCTGAACTGATCGAATGGGCCGCGCGCTGGCTTGATCTCCAACTCGAAGCAGGCGTTCGTGAGCAGGCCGGAATGGTACACCGGCAGAAAGGCGAACAGATCGTCACCGGCGTCTACCTGAACGACTACTGCGGGAACTGGGGCTACGGGTTTGCCGCAGCGGCAATTCTTCCGGCGAGGAACGACGAGCGTTACCGGAACGCGATTCTGACCGTGGCAGACTTCATCCTCGAGAAGTCCCCGCGCGCTGCAGACGGCTGCATAGTCCACGGAGGATTCACGACGGATGTCTGGGTCGACACCCTGTACTACTGTGCGCCACCCCTCGCGCAGGCGTGGAGTGTCTCCGGGACGCAGGCCTATGCGACCGCAGCGGTCGAGCAGTGCCTGCTTCACGCGAAACACCTGCGAAGCGACAGCACCGCGCTCTGGCACCACGACGCCAACCCGGAGACAGGCACGCGAACCGTGAACCTCTGGGCTCGAGGCCTTGGCTGGAGTCTGTGCGCGCTCGCAGACACCCTTCGAACCGTCCCGGACTCGACGCCGGGCTACGATGAAGCGCTCTATCACTATCGATCGCTGGCCGAAGGTATTGTCCGCCTGCAGCACTCGAACGGTATGTGGCGGGTCATGCCCGAGAACCCGGATGCGTATCTCGAAACAAGCGGCACCGCCATGATGCTTACCGGCCTCATGTCAGGAATCCGGTCGGGATGGCTTCAACCCTATGTCGTGCCCATGGTCGAACGCGGTCTTCGCGAACTCGAGACCTGGGTCGACGCACAGGGCCGCCTCATGGGAAGCCAGCACCCCGCGGGTCGCGGCAACTGGGACTCGTTCAAACTCGTCCCGACCGGTGAAGACACCTACGCCACCGGGTTCATGCTTCGTGCGCTCGCTGCCTGGCAGGACCTGGGGACCGTATGAGCGTCCTTGACCAGTTCAGGCTCGACGGTCAGACGGCGCTCGTGACTGGCTGTTCCCGGGGAATCGGCCACGCCATGGCGGTCGCACTCGCGGAAGCCGGTGCGGATATTGTGGGTGTCAGTTCGTCGATTGCACCCGACTCGGAGGTGGCACAGGCGGTACGGACTCGCGGGCGACGCTTTATCGCCGCTGCCTGCGACCTGTCCGATCCAGGTGCGATTCAGCAATGGCTTGCCGAAGCGGCGGATGAACTCCCGCCAGTGGACATACTCGTCAACAACGCGGGCATTATCCGCCGGAACCCCGCGGCAGCGCATGCATCCGAAGACTGGAATGCAGTCATGCAGGTCAATCTGAACGCCCCTTTCGAGCTGAGCCGCCACTTCGGCCGCGGCATGCTCGACCGCGGGTATGGCCGCATTCTGTTTACCGCGTCCCTGTTGAGTTTTCAGGGAGGAATAACGGTCCCCGGCTACGCGGCGAGCA